>NZ_JABUMQ010000340.1:0-11793 GCF_013336645.1 Myxococcus sp. CA039A
CCCCGTGGGGCCGTGGTCCGGCGGAGCACGCCGAGCCTCCGCGCCGCGCGTCCGCCGGACATCGTCGAAGAAGTCCTTCACCGCCGGCCCGCGCGCGCCAGCGCCCTTGGGACTGGACGCGGGCTGCGACGACTTCGCCTCGGCCTCGGTGGAACGGGACGTGGAAGAGGTGGCGGGACGGCTCGGTGGGGGAATCCGGGTGGGCATGGCTCGGCCGTTGTCTGGAGAAATCCAGAATCAGTATCGAGCACACGCCTACAAGGTTGCTTGAGCCATGTTTCAGGCGCCGCTGACGCCCCTGAAACCGCATCAACCTGAAAACAAAAACACGTTATTCACGGCTGGTACCCCCATCCGAGCCCGCTGCCTCGAATCCGGGGGTCGACTCACACCCTCTGAGAATGGACGACACAGGGACGCACCTTCCCGGCGTCGGTCCTACTCGCGCGGGAAGCGAGGCTCCCGCGTGACGACGACGTCGTGAGCGGCATCGCGAGTCAGGGCGTCTCCATGAAACCCGGCCTCGCCCACGGAGGGCGCGGAGGAGCCGCGCGAGGCCTCCGCCACGCTCTTGATGTCGGCCAGGCCCCGCTCGAAGTCCCGGCCCATCATCTCGTCCATGCTGGCGAAGAGCTGGAGCGCCTTGCCGGCGAAGGTGTTCTCCCCGGACATCACCCACGTCAGCTTCACGCCGTCCGCGGTGGGCGTGAGCAGGTACTCGGTGGTGTTGGTGGCCCGCATCGGCGCGGTGAAGTCGAGCCGGATTCGCACGTACGCGGGCGGGCGGCTCTCCATGATTTCCATCCGCCCGGAGCCCGTCCGCTCCCCCCGCCACTCATAGATGGCGCCCACGCCCGAGGCCGCTCCGGCCAGGGAAACCTGCTGGGTGGGCTCCAGCTTCCACCAGGGCGACCACTGCTCCCAGTACCGGAAGTCGTTCACCAGCGCGAAGACGACGTCGGCGGGCGCGTGGATGGTCGCGCTCCGCTCGACGCGGAACGTGCCGGGTCGCTGGCCAATGGCGAACAGCAGCAGCACGACGATGACCGTCGAGATGACACCTGATGTCTTCTTCATGAAAACTCCCGAGCGTTCAAAAGGAATGGATACGTCGGGCCCCCCCGGGCCATGCACCGAGCGCTCAATCGCCGCTCTTCAGCGGCGACGAATGAGGACCCCGCAAATCGACACGTGGTTTTCGAATTTCCCGGTCTTTCCAAGTGCCCGGAAAGATTGAGGCTGGCGACCTCGGGGAGCACCCATTAGAAGTGGGCGCCCTCCTCGACGCCCGACACCATGCGAAAGACCCACCGTCCCCTCACCACCGTGGCCCTGGCCCTGAGTCTCTTCATGGCGGCCCTGGAAGTGACTGTCGTGTCCACCGCCATGCCCACGGTGGTGGGCGAGCTGGGTGGCATCCAGAGCTACGCGTGGGTCTTCACCGCGTACATGCTGTCCTCCACCATCACCGTCCCCATCTACGGGAAGCTGGCGGACCTGTACGGTCGCAAGCCCATCATCCTGTTCGGCATCGGGCTGTTCCTCGCGGGCTCCATCGCCAGCGGCCTGGCGTCCTCCATGGGGATGCTCATCGCCTTCCGGACGCTTCAGGGCCTGGGCGCGGGGGCCATCCAGCCGGTGGCGCTCACCATGATTGGTGACCTGTACACGATGGAGGAGCGGGCCCGGGTGCAGGGCGCGTTCAGCGCGGTGTGGGGCGTGGCGGGACTGGTGGGCCCCGTCACGGGCGGGCTCATCGTGAAGTACCTGAGCTGGCACTGGATTTTCTTCATCAACGTGCCGGTGGGGATGCTCACCTTCGCGCTCATCGTCGCCTTCTTCCACGAGCAGGTGCAGCACAAGCCGCAGCAACTGGACTACGCGGGCGCGGGGTTGTTGTGCGCGGGCGTGGTGGCGCTGCTCTTCGGTGTGCAGGGCGTGGGAACGAACCTGTGGGCCCTGCCGGCCGCGCTGGTGTTGCTGGTGGCCTTCGTCCAGGTGGAGCGCCGGGCCCCGGCGCCCGTCATCCCGATGACGATTTTCAAGCACCCCGCCATCGCCATCTCCTCCGTGGCCGGGGCGCTCTTCTCCGCGGCGATGTTCGGAGCGACCACCTATGTGCCGCTGTACGTGCAGGCGGTGCTGGGCGGCTCGCCCACGACGGCGGGCGGGATGATTACGCCGATGATTGTCGGCTGGCCGCTCGCGGCGCTGTTCGCGGGGAAGCTCTTGCTGCGCACGGGCTTCCGGCCGCTCATCGTCGGAGGGCTGGGGCTGACGGTGGTGGGCACGACGCTGATGGCCCTGCTGCTCAAGCAGGACGCGCCCCTCTTCGCGCTCCAGGTGGCGATGGCGCTGTTCGGCGTCGGCCTGGGCTTCGCGTCCACGGCGCTGCTCATCGCGGTGCAGACGAGCGTGGGCTGGGAGCTGCGGGGCGTGGCCACCGCCAGCAACATGTTCTTCCGCACCATCGGCGGAGTGCTCGGCGTGGGGTTGATGGGCGGGGTGATGGTGTCGCGGCTCTTGGCGGACCCGACGATTCCCGTCGAGGCCGCCAACGCGCTGCTCGGTCCCGAGCGGGGCCACGCCTCCATTCCCGAGGCGACGCTGCGGACCTTGAGCGGCGCGCTGACCTCCGGGCTGAGCATCAACTTCTGGCTCATCTGCCTCTTCGCGGTGGGCGCCTTCATCGCGGGGCTGTTCTTCCCCCGCGTCCAGCGCAACGCCGGCACGCCCGTCGCCACCGAGGCCGCCGCCGCGCCGCACTGAGGCGCGCGCGACGCCCTCACCCCCGCGAGAAGACGCGGGGAGCGGGCTCCGTCACCCAGAACAACTCCAGGGCCTTGCCCGGCAGCCTCACGCGCAAGCTGTCCGTGCCCTCGACGGCGAAGAGGCCGTCCTCCGTCATGGGCATCAGCCGGCCAGGCGGACGGCCCGGCCGCACGAGCCACAAGCTCCCGTCACGCAGGCTCACGTCGATTTCTCCATAGCGCCCCGCAAGCGACTTGAGTCGCGCCGAGGAGAGCGACACGGGCCGGCGCTTCGCCTCCAGGCCGGCGCGCGCCCACGCATACTCGGCCAGCTCCTGCGCCGTGGCTCCCGGACGCTGGGCCAGGCGCTCCACCGCCATGGACAGGGCGACCTCCAGGGCCTCGGTGGCGGGCACCTCCCGGTCCGGCGCCACGCCCGTGCCCTCCCAGTTGGACTGGCTGACGGCGTGGACGGGGCGGCCCTCCGACACACTCAACTGGAAGCACGGCGCCACCGGCAGCATCGCGTTGTTGTTCGCCGCGCCCGCCGTCCGCGTGCCCACCAGGGTGCCCAGCTTGAACTGCTGCACGTCGTACGCGAAGTCCTCGCCCGCGGAGCCCACCCGGCCATCAATCAGGACATACAGCGGCTTGCCCATCAGCCGTCCCGCGGGCACGTGCTCCAGCGTGCGCGACTGGACCGGCGGCTGGGTGCCACTCTGGAACGTCATCAAGAGCGTGTCCGGCGCCAGGAAGTGGCTGACCAGGTACTGCACCGCCGCGTGCGAGCCACCGCCGTTGCCGCGCAGGTCGATGATGAGGGCGTCACCGTCGCGCAGGAACCGCATCGCGTCGTCATAGACGCCGCCCGTCTCGTCGCGGACCCACATGAAGCCGGTGACCTTCATCGAGCGCACGTTGCCCGGATGGACCTTCAGCTCCGTCAGGCCGTGGTGCTGACGCAGGGCCTGCTTCCGGTGGAACGCCTCGGCGCTGTCGCTCGCGGAGGCTTTCGGGCCCGCCTGCTGCGCGGCGAACCAGGCGGGGTCATGAATCAGGTACAGGTGCCCGTCTCCGCTGGCCGCCTTCAGGTCCTCGGTGACGTGCTCGGCGAGCTGCCCTGGCGTGTTGCCCGCATACCGCCCGGACTTCCGACCGCGAGCCAATCGCTCGAGGATGACCGCGCGCTTCTCCGGGAAGACATACGAGCGCTGGATGACCGACTCGATGGTGTCCAGGGTGGTGGCCAGCTCCGCCGGGGTAAGCGGCCCGCGCGCGGGCGTCACGGGAGGCGCCACCCTCGGTTGGGCATGGGCGCCTCCGCCCAGAAGGAGCAGCGAGGCAAGGACGGCGAGCCACGGCCTAGACGTCTTCATCTGAGTCTCCGGTGTCATTCGAGGTGTCGATTCCCAGCCGCTCTCCGGCCCGGGCGCGCAGCCCTCGCCGGTCCAGGGCCTGGTCCAGTCCATCCAGTTGCGCCATCAGCGAGGGAGCACCTTCGCGCAGCAGTTCGTCCGCCCCCTGGGCGATGGCGGCCCACAGCGGCGCGAGGCGCGTGGCTGTCCGCTGCCCCTTCGCGCTGAGCAGCAGTCGCTGACGACGGCCATCCTCCGGGTCCGGCTTGCAGAGGATGAGTCCCTCCCGCTCCAGCGCGGTGCGCACCTGGCTGACCGCCGCATGGGTTATTCCGAGCCGCGCGGCCAGCTCGCCCACCGTCAGCGGACCGGAGTCCCTCAAGGTCGTGAAGACCGCGTACCAGCGGGGCTCGAACCGCTCGCCCGCGGCGCGGTAGAGGGCGAGCACGTCCCGGTCCATCCGCTCCACGAGACGCCGCAGGCGCGTCCCAAAAGCCAGGGTGCCCTGCTTCCTGAGGGAGTCCATGAACTCCGTTATCGCTTACGGAGTTTCGCGAAGCAAGGAGGTCGCGGGGGGCGGGCGCTGAAATACGAAACGGGGGCGCGCCCCCATGGACACGCCCCCGTCTCGTGAAGCAACAGCCACTCAGTGGTGGTAGCCGGACGCCTCTTCCCGGGTCATGGGCGCGCTCACCGGGTGGCGCTTGAAGTGCTCGATGCAGGCGAGGAGGTCCGTCACCAGCAGCGTGGCCAGATCCCGGCTGACGCCGTGGCGCACCAGCACGCGCTGCACCACCAGGTCCTGGAGGTTGGCGGGCATGGGGTACGCGGGTACCAGCCAGCCCCGCTCACGCAGCCGGTCCGCCAGGTCGTAGAGGGTGAAGCCCGGATTCACCCCGTCCTTCATCTTCCAGCACACACCGGGCACGCCGCCCCGGCCGTCGTAGACGATGTCGAACAGGCCAATCTGCTCGATGGCCTTCGCGATGACATTCGCCGTGTCCGAACACGCCTGCTGCAGTCGCCGGTAGCCCTCCTTCCCCAGCCGGAGGAAGTTGTAATACTGGATGACAATCTGCCCGCCCGGCCGCGAGAAGTTCAGCGCGAAGGTCGGCATGTCGCCGCCCAGGTAGTCCACGCGGAAGATGAGCTCCTCGGGGAGGTCCTCCTTGTCGCGCCACACCACCCAGCCGCAGCCCAGCGGCGTGAGGCCGAACTTGTGGCCGGAGGCGTTGATGGACTTCACGCGCGGCAGCTTGAAATCCCAGACGACGTCCTGGTGGATGAATGGCGCGAGGAAGCCGCCGCTGGCCGCGTCCACGTGGATGGGGATGTCCAGCCCGGTGCGCTTCTGGAGCCCATCCAGCGCGGCGGCAATCTCCTGCACCGGCTCATAGATGAGGTTGAAGGTGATGCCCAGCGTGGGCACGACGCCGATGGTGTTCTCGTCGCACAGCTTGAGCACCTCATCGGGCGTCATCATCATGCGGCCCTCGGCCAGCGGTACCTGACGCAGCTCCACGTCGAAGTAGCGCGCGAACTTGTGCCAGCAAATCTGCACCGGCCCGCAGATGAGGTTGGGCTTGTCGGTGGGCTTGCCCGCCGCCTCGCGCCGCTTGCGCCAGCGCCACTTGAGCGCGAGTCCTCCCAGCATCGCCGCCTCGCTGGAGCCGGTGGTGGAGCAGCCCATGGTGTTGGCCGCGTGCGGCGCGTGCCACAGGTCGGCGAGCATGTTCACGCAGCGCGTCTCGATTTCGGCGGTCTGCGGGTACTCGTCCTTATCAATCATGTTCTTGTCGAGGCACTCGTCCATCAGCTTGTGCACCTGCGGCTCCGACCACGTCTGACAGAACGTGGCCAGGTTCTGCCGGGAGTTGCCGTCCAGCAGCAGCTCGTCGTGCACGACGGCGTAGGCATGCTCGGCGCTGTGCTCCTCGTCGGGGATGCGATACTTCGGCATCGGGACGGACAGGTCCGGCGAGGCGTAGACGTCATCGTTGATGCGGTCCCGGACTTCATCTTTTCCATGCAGGGGCATGTGTTCTCCTCGCGTCGGTCCACCGTGAAGGCATCACTCGGACGTGAGATGGAGTCACCCGCCCGGAAGGGCGTCGTCTCCGGGAGAGGGGCAGGCCGACGGGCAACCGCCCGCTCCACCTGGAGGATGCGGCTTGTCAGGCGCGTCGCGAGCGGGGAGGCCCTTTTTGATAGGGTTGGGACATGTTCGAGACAGGGGAGGAAATGCGCGGGCTCATGCGCCGTCGCCCTGGCCTGTATCTCGGGGGCGCCAACGGATTTGCCCTCCACTCACTCGCCGAGGTGGTGCTCCGGTCGGGCGCCGTGGCCGCCAGGGAGCGAGGGACACGCGAGGTATCCCTGCGCATGGGGGCGGACGGCTCCTGCACGGCCGTCTTCGACGGCTGGAGTTGCCCGGCGGGAGTGGAGGCCATGCCGGAGGAGGTCGAGGGCTGGCTCGCCCTCACGAGCTACGACCCGAGGGGCACCAGGCCCGAAGGTGTCGCACGGGGACTGGTGCTTCCGACGTGCTACGACGACCTCGCGATGGTCAGCGTCTTCTCCTCGTCGCTCGACGTCCGCGTGTGGGGACAGGGACGGGCCTGGGGACAGCGCTTCCGTGAAGGGATTCCCCAGGGAGGCATGCGGCCCGAGGTGCTCGACGTGCCCGCTTCCGACTCGGGTTTGCGCCTCGTCTTCACTCCGGACGCGTCCCTCTTCGCGGAGCCCCCGCGCGAGGTCTCCGAGGAGGTGATTCGGAGGATGCGGGAGCTGGCGGCGCTCGTCCCGGGAGTCCTCTGGCGGTTCCACGACGCGCCATCGGGACGCGAGGAGCGGGTCCTCCGCGAGCAGGGGCTCGCGGACCTGTGTCGCGAATCCACGGCGTCCTCGGGGCCGCTCCACGAGCCCTGGAGCTTCGAGGGCTTGTCGGGCACGACGCGGTTCCGACTCGCGATGCAGTGGTGTGAACGCCCCGGTGAGGGCTTCGCCTGTTGGGGCAACCTCCAGCGGTGCTCGCATCGCGACATCCCCCGCGAGGGGCTGAGGCGGGGCCTGCATGAGGCCGTGAGCGCCAGGAGGGCGGCCCTCGGCTATCGACAGGTGAAGCTCCCGTTCAGCAAGTCCGCGCTGGCGACGGGACTCACGGCGGTGATGGAGCTCGTCGTCCCCGTGCCCATCTGGCACCGGCACACGCACGACAGGTTGGAGACCCCCGAGGTCGAGAGCGCCGTGGCCGGGCTCGTCGCGAAATGGGTGGAGGAGGCGCTCGCGCGAAGTCCGGAGCTGGAGGCGCGGCTGCTGCCGCTGGCGGCCGTGCGCGCGCCCTCGATGCGCGCGTCACGACGATGACGCACCCGGCCTGACTTCCCCATCGAGTCGACAAGGGCAACTCCAGCGACTCCCAGGTGCTCTCTCAGCGAGTCTCGCCCTGGAACGCCTTCACGAGGGCGTTGATACGCCGTCCGCTCGGGTCCTCCTTTCGCGGGTCAGCGATGACAAGCACCATCTTGCCGGAGACCGTCGCGGCTCCGGCGGCATTGCCAACGAGCGTCCAGCCGGACTCCTCGGCCTGCCGTGCCTTCTCGGTGCTTTCGAACACACACACCGTGGCGTCCAGGCCACTGACCTTTCCAGCCCGGCACTTGCCCCCCGGAAGCTTCTCGCCCACGTCGGTGAACGCCGAAGGCGACTCTCCCGCCGCCCTCCACGCATCAAGCACATCATCCACCCCGCTGGAGCACCCCGCCACCAACAGCAGCATCAACGCCAGAGCCACTCTCGGCACGCTCAATCCCGTCCCTTGTACTTCTTGTGTTTGTGCTTCTTGTGTTTCTTGTGCTTCTTGTGCTCGTGGTGGTCGCAGTGGTCATGATGCACATGCACGCGCTCCTCCCGGACGACGCGCTCCTCCCACTCAGGTGGCGGAGGCGGCGGAGGCGGCCCTCCCACCCGAATCTCGACGCTGGGCACCGGAATGTTCAGGCCCACCTGGATGACGGGGCCGCGGTACTCAGGCGGAGGACCCACGGTGATGACCGGACGCGGAGCGCTCCAGGAGCGATACACCGTATTGACGCGCACCAGACTCGGGCTCCCTTGCTTGTACTCCTGGGGATACTCGCCCGCGTAGTAGCTGACGTCCTCCTTCTCCACGAACTCGTGGCGCGGCGGAGGCTCGTAGGAATGATAGTGCGGCCCATCGTGGTAGCAGTACTCCACCACGTCCCTGTCGACAGAGATGTTGACGAGGACGTTGAGCACCACGGGATGGTGCCCGTAATAGGCATGCCGCGGCCCCTCGTAGCCAAAGGGCGTCGGGTCTCCAATGAAGACATAGACGTTTTCACGCGTACGATAGAGAGTGTCGGCGTGCAGCGGGGCGGCGGTGTGCACATGCACCATCTCCATGTGGCACAGCCCATCCGCCGGTTGCCCGGTGCGGGGGTGCATGCCCGCGTACCTCCACTGCTTCGCCTCGACCACACCGGCGGAAGCGAGCAGGAGCATCGCGAGCAGGCCGGCCAGATTCATCCGTGACATGGTGGGGTTCTCCCTCGGAGCCGCATTCTATACCGGACCCTTTTCCCGAGAGGTCGAGCACACTCACATCCGAAGCCCGCACCTGCAGTCCCTGCTCGCGTGCTCCACGAGCAACCCCAGTACCGCGGACACGAAACATTTCCGCACCATGACACTCCGCTCCAGGATGCACGCGGCCGAGTAACCTTTCCCTCCGCCTCCGATGCTCCTCCCCTCGCCCCGCTCTCTGCGCCGTTGGCTCCTCTCACTGGCGGGCCTGCTGACTGCCATCGGAGTGGGAGTAGAGGTCGCCTACTCCGCGCTCGGCGCGCGGAAGCTGGAGCCCCTCGTCGCATTTCTCTCCCTGAGCTACGAGCGGAACCTGCCCACCTGGTACGCCTCGGCATTGTTGCTGAGCTGCGCGCTCGTGCTCGCGGGCATCGCCCGCGTGGCGGGACGCCCCCGGGAGCAAGGATGGATTCACTGGTGGGCCCTGGCGCTTGCGTTCGCGTACATCTCCCTGGACGAGAGCGTGGGTCTCCATGAGCACCTCGGAAGCCTGCTCTCCCTGAGTGGAGTGCTGTTCTTCACCTGGGTGGTGCCCGCGGCAATCCTCGTGGTGCTCGGCGGACTTGCCTTCCTGCCCTTCCTCGCGCGGCTCGCGCCGCGACGGCGCGGACAGTTCATCCTGGCGGGTGTGCTGTACGTGGGTGGCGCGCTGCTCATGGAGCTGCCGCTGGGGTGGTGGACGGAGCAACACGGCAACGACAACCTCGTGTATGCGCTCATCGACCACGTGGAGGAGGCACTCGAGCTGGTCGGGGCCAGCCTGTTCCTCGCGGCGCTCGTGGAGGAGCTCAGCGAGCGCGTGGAGTTCGCGGTGCGAAAGGAGGCGGCCCATGGCCCTGGCCCAACCGCGCCCTCCTGAGACACAACCTCCGGTGGAGTCTGTACGAGAGGCCGCTCCTGTATCGGCGCGCTCTTCGTACATCATAGGGCCCACCTATGACTGGGCCTTCTTCCTGCTGCCGCCGCTGCTGGCGCTCGGGTTGGGCATCGCCATCTCAGGCACGCACTTCAGCGACACTCCCGTCCAGTTCTTCGGCCAGGAGAAGACGTGGGCCGGGCTGATGGTGGGCAGCATCATCCATGCGCACCTGGTGGCGGTGTTCTTCCGCAGCCATGGCAACCCCGCCATCTTCCGGCTCCATCCACTGCGCTTCGTCCTCGTCCCCGTGCTGGCCTGGGCGGTCATTCGCGGCTCGGCGGTGGTGGCCGCCGCCGCCACCGTGCTCGCGACGTTCTGGGACGTGTGGCACTCGGGGCTGCAGACATTCGGCCTGGCACGCATCTATGACCGCAACCAAGGCAACCCACCCGCCGCGGGGCGCCGGCTCGACTACTGGCTGAACCACCTGCTGTACGTCGGCCCCATCCTCGCTGGCGCCACCATGCTGGACCATTTCAGCAGCTTCGAGTCCTTCGAAGCGGTGGGAATGCCGTGGCTCGCCTCCGTGCCCGCGCGCATGACGGCCACCCACCGCGCCTGGACGATGGGCGTCGTGGCCGTGGGGGGCACGTTCCTCGTCTTCTACGTGGCGGCCTCGGTACACCTGTTGAGGAAGGGCCACCATCTCTCCTTCCACAAGGTGTTCCTGTTGGTCACCACAGGCGCCTGCTCCATCTACTCCTGGGGCTTCAACACCTGGGGCGAAGCGTTCTTCATCATGAACCTGCTCCACGCCATACAGTACCTGGCGCTGGTGTGGGCCATGGAGGGCGAGCGGCTGCGTGAGCGGCTGCGGCTGAAGTGGCGCGGGCTCGCGCTCGCGTTGTTCCTGGGCACGGTGCTCACCTACGGCGTGTGGGCCGAGCTGCTGGACTCCGACCTGGAGAGCCTCTGGTCCCTCACCCTCGTCGTGTCCCTGCTGCACTTCTGGTACGACGGCTTCATCTGGTCCGTCGCGCGCAAGCAGGTGTGAGCACCTCGCTCCACCGGGCTGGCGCTGGTGGAGGAGCTTCCCACGGGCACGGTGACGCTGGACTTCGACCCGGGCACGTTCTCGTTCCAGGTGGCGCGGGAGAAACGGCGGCACCCACCGGATGCGGGGCGTCAAGGCCAACGGTCACCACTGGCGTTCCTTGAGGCGGTGGACTGTCCTCTCCCTGGGACTTGCCTCCACGCGCACGGGCCGCCACCTCCAAGCGGAAGCGGTCCACCACCAACCCGCCCCAGCGGCACCGGACTCCAGATGCACCGGGCTCGCCAGGTCGCGACTGTCACCGCTCTTCGTTCAGAAGAGCCTGTCCCATCGCGTCCGGGCCCAGTTCTTCCCCGCGTCGAGGCCGTCACGCACGCCGTCCGCCCTCGAGAGTGAGCCCCAATTGTAGTTGGAGCCGATGTCGACCATCCCGTCGACACCTCGGGCCCGCATCTCCGCGGCGACCTTCGTCGGGTCCTCGGCGTTTCCCCAGACCGAGACAGTCCCCGCGGTCTTGAAGACCTCGATGGCCTCGTCGGTCAGCGATTCATGATGCACCACGAAGGTGGTGGGGCCTCCGCCCGCTCGTCTTGCCTCGTCGACCATCTGCCGGGCATCGGCGGCCCTCACCGTTCCGTCGCCGGGCGGCGGATTGATGGCGAGGATGGCATTGGGAAAGCGCGTGCGAATCTCTTCTCCCCAGGTCTTCACGTCGCCGAAGCCCAGGTTGAGCATCAGTCGCTCCTGGGGAACACCCACGCGCTCAATCTCGTCGAGCACGGCCCCCATGTGCTCGCCTTCCTTGATGTCGAGCTTGAGCCCACGTCCCGACTCCGTCCCCATGCTCAGCCATTCATGGAGGGAAAGGTTGTCCCCGCTCTCGTGCGTCGTGTCGTGACGCATCTCCAGGGAGTCGTGGTTGAGCTCCTTCCGGACGTCGCCCTCGAACCAGTTGGCCTCACTCTGGAGCGCGGCCTGGAACTCCTCCTTCGTGTTGGTGCGATGCGCGTTGCGTGCCTCGGAGAGTGGCATGTCCCCGGACCAGGTGTTTCCCGGCGCGGAGGCCCGCTCGATGGTCCGTGCGCCGCGAGGCGCCTGGAAGCTGTCCACCTGGGAGTATCCCGTGGGCTCCCCCGCGGACTTTGTCTTGGGAGGCGGTGGGGGCGGAGG
>NZ_JABUMQ010000341.1:0-11692 GCF_013336645.1 Myxococcus sp. CA039A
CGTCCGTGCCGCTCGGGGTAGAAGGACTCATGGCGTGCTTCGCCTCCTGGGGCGCTTCGGGAGCACCGCGAAAGCGCGGTGGGTGGTGCGCCTTGAGAACGAACGGAGGGCGCGTGGCGTGACACGTCCCGCGGACGTCAATCGCCAGCACTCGAGGGCTGTCACGAGCCCTGCTTACGGACCGTTATGGGAGGCGCGGTCTGGATGCGATTCGCGCGGGAGGAAGTCGATGCCGAAATACTGTCGAGAGAAGTTCGAGAACTCCACCACGGGGAAGGAAGTCTGGGTGTGCTGGCAACAGGACAAGCACGTCCACGACGCTTCACTCATCACCACGATTGCCCAGTGGCTCGGCACGAATCAGGGAGGGGTCTGGCAGGTGCGTGCCAACAGCTACCAAAGCAATCAGTCCTCACCTGGAGAGAATGATTTGTCTTACTCCAGTTGAGGACACCGGGGTGGAGGGAGTCTCCCGGCTCCCTCCACCCCGGGCTGTCTTCACCCCGGGTGGTTTCATGCGACAAGCCACTTTCGACGGGGAGCCCCGCTCTTTAGTGTGCCGCCGACATGAACCTCCCCGCATGTCGCTCTTCCGCCGTCTCGGTCCCCGGGTCCGTACGAACCACCGTCCCGTGTCAGCGCGCACCCTCCCGCCTCCGGCTCTCGTTGCTGGTCGCCCTGGTGGCGCTGGGGGCCACGGGCATGGGGTGCTCATCGGACGAAAGCCCGCCGCCCCCTTCCTCGGGTGGAGACGCGGGCACGCCCCGCCCGGATGCGGGAGGTCCACCGTCGGACGCCGGTACCGAGGAGCCCGCTCCGGATGCCGGTGGAGAGCCGGCGCCTGCCTTCACCGTGCTCCCGCCTTCCGAGCCGACGCTGCGCTTCGCGCCGCGGAACACGACGCGCTTCAGCGTCCAGGTGCGACGTGATGACTCGTTCACCGGCGACGTCACCCTCACGCTGGAGGGGCTGCCCGCCCACGTCCTGGCGGACGCGCTGACGCTGTCCGTGCCGGGGGCGGAGAACCTGGCCAGTTTCGAGCTCCACGTGGAGGAGGCCGCGGCCTATGGGCGCTTCCCCATCCGGGTGGTGGGAGAGGGCCGGGGGGAGCGTGTCGAGGTGTCGGTGACGCTGGAGGTCCAGCCGGGGCAGGCCGCGCTGGATGTCTCGTTTGGCTCACAGGGGCTCGGGCTCCCCGCGCTGGGGCTGTCCGCGGTGAGCATCAACGCCATGGCCGTGACGCCGGACGGGAAGTGGATTCTCGCGGGCTCCACCGGCTCGGCGGGCCTGAGGGACGTGCTGGTGGCGCGGCTGCTGCCGGACGGAACGCCCGATGTCTCGTTTGGCACCCAGGGCACACGCGTCATCGACGTCTGTGACGGTGATGACTACGTCGACGCCGTCACCGTGCTCTCGGACGGGCGGGTCGTGCTCGCCGGTGGCGCCATCGCGGACACCAACAGCTGCACGGCGCGCAACTACCAGAGCCTGCTGCTCGTGCGGCTCACCGACACGGGCGCGCTGGACACCACCTTCGGGACGACGGGGGTGAGGACCTTCCAGCTCTCCGCGGGCAACGCCACGCTGCATGCCCTCACCGTGGACTCCCGGGGCCGCGTGGTGGGCGCGGGGACCGTGCAGAACACGGACCGGGACCAGGTCCTCGTGCGACTGCTGCCGACGGGCCAACTCGACACCTCGTTCAGCGCGGACGGACTCGCCTGGGAGGACGTCGGCGAGGACGACGAGGGGCTGGGGGTCATCGCGCTCGCGGACGACTCGCTCCTGCTTGCGGGCACGACGGCGTCTCACAACCATGGCCTGTCGCTGCGGCGCTATCAGGTCAACGGTGAGCGGGACCGCGCCTTCAGCTACAGCCCTCCTGCCTATGTCACCCCCAGGCTCACGCCCCGGACGCTGCACCTCCTGGAGGGTGGCAAGGTGCTGGTGGGGACTCGCGCCGTGTTCAGTGGGGAAGGGGCCGGCACCGGCGCGGGGCTGCTGCGAATCGACAGCGGCACGGGCGCGGTGGACTCCTCCTTCGGCACGCAGGGCTACCGCTACTTCGTGACGGTGGAGAATCAGGCGAGGGACGTGCTCGTGGGCACGGGGCTGCTGCCGGGCGGCGACATCGCGCTGTCCACGGTGTACCGGGACGAGTCGGGCGCGCCGGGCCTGGGCCTCATCCATGTCTCCGCGAACGGGCTGACGGTGCTGCGCTCGCACCACTCGGACCTGCCCGGAAGCGAGCGGCCTCTCGTCGCGCGGCTCGACGCGGAGGGCTTCTTCCGGGTGGCGGGCCTGCACACCGCGCCGGGACAGTCCGTGGAGACCCCGTTCGTGGCGCGCTTCTGGCCCTATTGAGTCCGTCCCCTTCCGCCTCCACGCCCCGTCAGCTGTCGAGCGGGCGGGGAGGCGGGCGTGGGGCGCGTTGACTCGCCTGGAGGGGGCTCCGAGAATGCGCGCTCCCCAGGCCCCGTGGAGCCCCGCTTGAACCTGCTGACCCGCGTGAAGAAGAGCCTCCGACACCGGGCCGCCCATCAGGCCTCCCAGCCCCTCTCGAAGCTGCTCAGCCTCACCGGCTTCGGCCGCTATGGGCCGGGCCCCCAGCTCAAGAGCCCGGAGCCGCTGCGGCAGGCGGGCATCCCCTACGAGACGTTCCGCTTCGACGTGGCAGGGCTGGACCGCTTCTGGAACGAGCTGCAGGCGGGCAGCCCCGTGCTCCGGCACTACTGCTCGCTCCAGCCCTACTGGGAGAAGCGTTCGCAGTACCACTACTCCTGGACGCAACTGGCGCCGCTGCTGTCGCGCGAGGACGCCGTCTACGTCGACATCGCCTCCACGCTGAACAGCCCCTACCTGGAGGTCATCCGCGCCCTGGCGAAGACGCGCAACGTGTTCGTCCAGGACCTGGTGTTTCCGCCCGGCATCAACGGTCATGAGATTGGTGGCTCGGCCGCGGAGCTGCCGCTGGGCAATGCCTCCGTGGATGCGATGACGCTGCACTGCTCCTTCGAGCACTTCGAGGGGAACGCGGACACGGGCTTCATCCGGGAGGCGGCGCGGGTGCTGCGGCCCGGTGGCCGGGTCTGCATCGTCCCGCTGTACCTGGGCGAGTATGCCTTCACGATGTGTGACCCCGCGTGGGGTTATGACATCCGCCGCGAGGCCGAGCCCGTCATCCACCTCTTCCCGGGCTGGGGAGAGCGGCACGGGCGCTTCTATGGCGTGGACACGCTGAAGGAGCGCGTCCTGGACCCCGCTCACGCCGCGGGGCTCACGTCCCGCGTCATCCACTTCGAGAACATCCTCGAGCTGCACCCGACCTGTTACACCCACTTCGGCCTCGTGCTGGAGAAGCCCGCCGTCGGTTGAGGCTCGGTCCAGCCCCGTGCCCGGGGCGGGGGCCTCTCCCCTGAGGTCGTGGCACTGAAGGCATCGCGCCGGGCGACACTCGCCCAGGCGCGGTGGCGCATTCTTTCTTCATTTCCAGGTCGCGAACGCGAAGCGTCGAATGCAGTGCGCCACCTGGGCGGTAGGTGTGTCTCCCTGATGAAGCCGGAGTGCGAGCCGCACCCTGTCCGAAACGTCTGCTGTCGGGCGACACCTGCGACCTGAATGACCTGTCACGCGACCCATGCGCCGACCCTCGCGGCGTGTGACGGTCGCTGTATGTGTTTCATGTCTCATGCGACGCAAGGGTTTTGCGGTGAAAACAGGCATTAAATCCTGTCGCGAAACTCGCTGTCTCACATTCCGACAATGTTGAAGCGCGGGCTGGCAATGTGCCGGGCTCCTCGCCGTTCTCCCGCGCCTCCCCCATCCCCCAGGAGGTTGTCATGGCCATTCCAAGAGAGCTGCCCACGAAGGTCCGCAAGCCCGTAGAGCAGCCCAAGCCGAAGCCGAAGGCTCCCAAGGTCACGGCCGCGCAGGCGAAGAAGAAGGCGGAGAAGGCGCGCACGGAGGCCAAACGCACGCTGCAAAAGGCGCACGCGTCGGAGAAGAAGGCGACGGAGGCGCGCAAGACGCGCGGCGACGCCGGCTCCCGGCTGGACAAGGCGGACAAGGAGCGCGCCGTCGCGCTCTCTCCCGGCGCGAAGGACACGGCCCAGAAGAAGGTTGAGACGGCGTCCAAGGACCTCGACAAGGCGGACAAGGCCTCGAAGACGGCGAACGAAATCGCCGCCAAGGACAAGCGCGAGGCCCTCGCCGCGGCCAACAAGGCGCTCGCCGCGGAGAAGGAGGCGAACGACGCCGCGGAGAAGGAGAAGCTGCCCAAGCCGTACGCCCTCGCGGACCGGCAGAAGGATGTCTTCGACGCGGGCAGCCTGTCCGCCAAGGACCAGGAGAAGTTGTTCGGGACGAAGTCCGTCGTCTCCTCGAAGGAAGCCGCGACCTCCGATGCCAGACGCGTCGCGGACGCCTCCTCCAAGAGCCCGCGCGCTGGCGCCGAGGAACTCAAGCGTCAGCTCGCGCTCGGTCAGGACCCCGCGTACCGCAAGGCCCTGGTGAGCGAGTCCGCGCCGCAGGTGCAGAAGGCCGCGGACGCGGTGGGTGACAAGAAGACGCCCGCGGAGGACCGCAATGCCATGGTGAAGAGCCTGGCCGACAGCGCGGCGCTGGCGGGGCCCGAGGGCCGCAAGCCGATTGTCGACAAGCTCAACGCGCAGAAGGACCAGGCGACCGTCATCGAAGGCCTCAAGTCCCAGGGCAAGGATGCCAACACCCTGGCGCTGGGCGCGACGATGGCCCGCGAGCTTCGGGCCTCCGCCCAATTCGACAAGGCCGACGCCATTACGCAGGCCAGCCCCGAGCTGAAGAAGGCGGCGGCGGAGTCACCCCTCGATACGGCGCTGCGCAAGGAGGTGGACCTCCAGACGGTGGCCGAGGAGAAGGCCGGTCTTCAGAAGGGGATGTCGCAGACCCAGAAGGACCTGAAGGCTCGGACCCAGGCGCTGGAGAAGCTGGCCCAGCAGCCGGAGAAGCTGCCGCCCGGAGTCTCCATCGAGAGCCGGGACGGGTATGGCACCACGCTCGTGACGAAGGATGACAAGGGGCAGGTCACCGAGCGGACGCGGTTTGGCGACCGCGACGACATGACGTACGTCACGTCGCAGAAGTTCGACCGGGCGAAGGGCACGGTGGAGGCGGAGACGCTGGAGGACCACCACAAGATGGGCACGCTGACGAACACCCGCGCCGCCTGGACGGACAAGGACGTCGACGCGGCGTCGAAGGTCTCCAGCTTGCGTGACGTGGAGAAGCGCAGGAGCGCCGACCCCAAGGCATCCTTCGAGTCCCGCGAGCTGTCGGTCGACGGGGACAAGCGCCTGGTCGAGAAGACCGTCACGGAGGATGCGAAGAACGGCACCACCCAGACGACCCGGACCTTCGGCACCCAGGATGACGAGAAGGGGCTGAACGACCAGCTCAAGGGCAAGTTCGACGACGACCGCCCCCTGGACAAGGTGGACACCAAGACGGTCCACATCCCGCCCGAGGGGGCCAAGGACCCCGACGGCAAGCCCGCCAAGGCCAGCTACACCTTCGGCACGTCGTACTCCCAGGACAACGCCCGCGTCACCGCGAGCGAGAGCAAGGTCTTGGACCGGCCGGAGAAGAAGCCTGGCGAGAGCTCGTACGACAGCGGCTTCTACGACGCCGCGGGGGACGTGGAGTACCGGGCGGAGAAGGAGAACGGCTCGCCCAAGAGCTGGACGCTCCAGACGAGCAATCCCGGCGAGCTGAACACCCAGACGTTCATCGAGGGCAAGGAAGACCTCTCCGTCACCACCCGCAAGAAGTTGGACGGCAACACCGTCACGGAGACCACCGAGGGCCGGGTGCCCGACCCGAAGAACCCGGACGGGGACCCGGTCAGCGTGAAGGGCGACACGAAGCGCACGTTTGACGGGAAGGGGCGGCTGGCCTCGGCGCACTCGGACCAGACGGAGGCGGACGGGACGCGCACGGTGCGCGACTACGCGCTCACCGAGAAGCGGGACGACAAGGGCCGGCTCCAGACCACCGAATCGAGCACCACCTCCACGCAGCCCAAGGACGGCCCCGCCGTCGAGGCTCGCAGCGAGCTGACGCGGACGTTCGACGACAAGGACAGGGTCGTCGCATCGCACCTGGACCAGACGGACGAGACGGGCGCGCGCGCGGTGCAGGACTACTCGCGCGAGGAGAAGCGCAACGCCCAGGGCGAGGTGGAGATCCACGAGCGCACCACATCCAGCCTGAAGCCCAAGGACGGCCCCAAGAGCACCCAGGAGCAGGAGCAGGTGTCCGTCGACACGAAGACGGGACCGGAGCTCATCCGCGCCTCCAACAAAATCACCAACGCCGACGGGACGGCCCAGCACTCCATCACCCCCGAAGGACAGACGCTGACCGTCAATGGCGAGAAGGTCGACTCGGTCGACGCGCTCAAGGCGCTGCCCAAGGGGCAGGCGTCGCTGGGCGGGGCGGCGGTGGATGGCCTGTCGCAACAGGTCAGGGACTTCAATGAGCTGGCGCTCGCGATGTCTCCCAACCGGGCGTTGAACCCGGACAAGGTGGAGCGCAACGACTTGAAGGAGGTGAAGGCGGCGGTCTCAGCCAACTCCGTGGGCATGCTCCGCCTGAAGGAGGCGCTCACGCCCGCGCTCAATGGCCAGCCGTCGCTCAGCCTGGACCCCAAGGCACGCCTGGTGGGCGGAGCGAGCGGGATTGCCGGCCTGGCCGGCAGCGCTGAGATTCTGGCCAAGGCGGGGCCCCTGTTCATGCGGGACTTCAGCCAGGGCAACTACCTTGGCGCGGCGAAGGACGGGGTGGCGCTCGTGACGGGCACCATCGGCGTCGTGTCGGGTGGCAGCGCCGTCACCACCGCGCTTCGTGGCGCGGGCAGTGGCCTGACGCTGGACGGAGGCGTCATCACCGCGGGACAGCGCCTGACGCCCATGCAGGCAGCCAAGAGCCTGAACGGGCTCGCGAAGCTCACCGCGGGGCTGGGCGTCCTGAGTGGCGGCATGCAGGCCTACGACGGCATCCAGAAGGGCAATGGCTGGGCGGTCGCCAGCGGCGTGACGACGGCGACCGCGGCGGTGGGTGGCTACCTGGCGGCCGGCGCCGCGGCGGGAGCCTGGGGCGGGCCCGCGGGAGCCGCCGTGGGACTGGCGATTGGCCTGGGCGCGTGGGGCATGACGAAGGCGTTCGACCACTTCGACAAGAGCGACGTGAAGATCGCCCAGCCGACCATCTGACGACGACGTCCTCCTTCCCGGGCACGTTTCGCCCGGGAAGGAGGGGTGCCGCGCGTGTTACCGGTTGGGAGGCGCCCCCAGCGTCACCCAGCCACTGAGCGTCTTGTTGCCGTCGGTGTGGCTCTCCACCGCGTAGAAGAAGTGGCGAGTCGCGTCGGAGGCGTCGACGAAGCGCACCGCGGTCGTTTCGGAGAGGTCCTCGCTGGCGGCGACCTCACCAATGGCCTCCATGTCGCCCGCCTCGGGGTTCTCGCTCCGGTAGACGACGTAGTGCTTGTGGTGCACGGTGTGCGGCCACGTCAGCTCCGTGTACTTGCCGTCGACGCCGCGCACCGCGAGCTCCACGGCGACCGGCTCCGTATCCGGCGAGATGACGTTGACCTCGTACCTCACGCCACCGATGGGGTCCTTCCGGTCATCCCTCTCGAAGATGTTCATCGGGAAGAAGCCCTCGGGCCCGTCCGACAGGAAGTTCACGTGGATGCGCTCATCCATCTCCTTGTCGGTGTGGAGGCCCAGCGCGCCGCCGTGGCCGCCGAAGAACAGCGTCGTGCCTTCGACACCCTCCAGGCCCTCGGCCTCGCCGCCCGCGGCCTCCCAGGCCGCGAACAGCCGGTCCGTCAGCGTCAGCGTCACGCGGCCCGGGAACGGCTCTGCCTCGGGACGGATGAAGAGCGTCGTCGCATGGCCCACCGTGGGGCGCACGTCATACGTGGTGGTGCCCGTGCCGCCGGGCAGCATCCGGACCACGTCCACGTTGCGCCAGGCGATGTTGTTGTTGAGCTGGGTGTTGGTGACGGTGTCGGAGCCGATGATTTCCGGGTAGCTCATCGGGTCGCCGTCGGACACCCACCGCGCCAGCAGGCAGTAGTGGCCGGGCAGGGGGACGTTGGCCCACTGGATGCGGATGTCACGCGTCTCGCCCGCGTCCAGGAAGATGTTGTGTTGGGTCTGGATGCGCCTCCAGCTCGTGGAGCCCCAGGAGGAGTTGCCGCCCGACGCCAGGTAGTACAGGTGCAGCGAGCCACCAATGGGGCCGGTGGGGCGCAGCGGGCCGTAGTTGCGCAGGGTGACGAAGACGTAGTTGTTGGGCGTGCCGAACACGGGGTTGGTGGAGCTGGCGCAGCCGTTGACGTTGTTGCACACCTTGATGTCGGGGCTCGTCCAGATGGCGCCGGAGCTGGGCTCCCAGCCGTTGTCGGCCGGCGTGTCGCGGATGAAGACGTCGGACGGGGTGCGGCAGTCGCTCAGGAAGTCCTGCACGGCCTGGGGCACGTCCGCGCCGCTGGGCGCCGTCAGCCGGTAGGCCCCCTGGGAGACGGTGGCGTAGTTCTGCATGATGCCCACCACCGTCGGGTCGGGCGTGCCGCCCGTGGGGACGTAGACGGCGTGAATCCGGATGCCCTCGTTGTAGGCCTCCTGCGCCTGGAGGCTGGCCAGGGCGTTGCTCGTGTACGAGTCATTGAAGCCGCCGGGCAGGTTGTCGGTGATGAGGACGACGACCCGGCGGGCCCCCGTGCGCCAGTAGCCCGTGAAGGCGCCGTTCTGGTTCGGGCGGAAGGCGATGTTGTGGATGACGGTGTTGAGCGCCTCGTCGGACGCCTCCGGCAGGTTCCACCCGCCGTTCGCGGTCAGGCTGGCGATCTGCGCCTGCATCTGGGTGTCGTTGCCCGCGCCCAGGTCCACGCGCACGGTGACGTCGTCCTGGAAGGTGACCAGGCCCAGCCGGTAGTCGCCGTTGGACGACGTCTGGATTTGCGTCAACAGGTTGGAGAAGTTCGCCTGGAGGGCGGTCAACGAGCCGCCCATGCTGCCCGTGTCGTCGATGGCGAAGACCACGTCCAGGGGGCCGCACTCGCACGGGTCGACCTGGGGCGGCTCTTTCGGAGGAACCGGGGCGGGAACCCTGGCGGCCGAGGCGACCTGGGAAGACATGAAGAGACAGAGCATTGCCGCGCCGAGCCAGGACATGGCTCGTGGGCGGAGCGTGTTTGACTTTGACATGTAGTGGTTTTCTCCTACGGGGTTTCCACGTCATGTCGGAGAGGGATTGGCGGGGCGTCGACGTGGCGGGCGGTTTGTGAGCAGGAAGCAAGCCATTGCGGGCTTGCAAGTCATTCAGGCGGTTGCGGGGACACGGCGTGGCGGGATGGGTTACTCACGGGGTGGTTTTGTGAAGTTTCCCGCTACACCTCGCACGTGGCGGACGTGTCACAAGCCCCGGGGGCGTGTCGTCTCGGGGATGTGCGGCCGGGGCTTCCGGTCTCACGCTCTCCAACCACCCTGGTGCACCGTGCCCTACAAGTTCCTGAAGCAGCCGAAGACGCCTCCCGACTCCAAGCTCTGTGGTTTCTATGCGCTGTACCACTTCACCAATGGCGGGCTGACGCGGGACGAGTTCATCCAGAAGGCGACGCAGCACTACGAGACGGCGCTCGGCCTGCCGAACAAGGAGGCCCAGGAGATGGTGATGGATGGCAATGACCCCTCCGTCCTGGGGTTGTATGGCCTGGCCCAGAGTGACGCGGACACGCTCAAGAAGCGGGGCGTGGGTGTGATTGCGGACACCACCCGCGGCCACTTCTTCACCGTGCGCCAGGAGAACGGCGTCTGGTCCAGCTACGACAGCTACAACCATGACGCGGCGAAGGCCTATCCCTCCTTCGAGGCGCTCCAGAAGGCGGAGATCGGCAACAGTCAAATCTGGGTCTGAGGGAGGTCGGCGGGACAGCCCTGCTCGGGCGTGCGAGATTGGAGCCTTTGACGAGGACTCCCGCTTGCGCGCCCGAATCGCCGCCCCTTGGAGTGTCGGACTGGCCTTGGTTGTCCTTTGCCTCGCGTGTGCCCACCGGCAGTCGTCCCCGAGGTGCTCGGCGGGGGAGACGCTGTGCTGGGACTTCGAGGAGGGGCGGCTGCCCGCGGGTTGGACACCGCACCGTGACGAGTTCAGCGGGCGGCTCGTCGTGGATGACACCCGGGCCCATGGCGGCAGGTATGCGCTGCATGCCAGCCAGTTGGTGGGAGGCCGGGAGGGCGAGCAGGGGGGACCGAAGAAGACGGTGCGCTTCGAGCTGCCCGGGGACTTCGGCCCCGTGCTCTGGGGGCGCGTCTTCGTCTACACGACGCCCGCGCGTCCAGCCTCACACGCGGGACTCTTCAACGCGCGCTATCCCCGGCCCGGGAGTGATGACGGCGCGTTCCAGGCGCTCGACTGGTACGAGGTGGCGACGTACCAGGAGAAATACATGGCCCTCTGGCATCCGCCGGAGCCGCCCGGCTTTCCGGAGTGGGTGCAGGTCTCCGACACGCCGCTCGTGCTGGACCGGTGGGTGTGTCTGGAGTGGCTCTTCGACGCGGCGAACGGGGAGGCCCCGGAGGCCGCCGAGCCGCGTGTCTGGCTCGACGGCGTGGAGCTGGCCTGGCCCCGGAAGTTCGTCTTCTCCGACCCGCCCACGGACACGCCTCCGAAGCGGGAGAAGGCCCGGAGCTTCACGGTGCTGGAGACGGGCGTCTTCCTCTACCAGGGGCTCTCCGTGCCCACCGACTGGTGGCTCGACGACCTGGCCGTCGGTGGGCAGCGGGTGGGGTGCTCCCCGCGTTGAGGGTGGGCCCTGGATGAAGCGGGGCTCGCGCACGTCTCAGAAGAGCTTCTTCAGGTACTTGCCCGGCTCCTTGGCGAAATCCACCGCGTAGTTCAACCCCTTGTCGACGGTATCCGTGATGGCGCCCCCGGGGTCGTTCATGGCGGTCTCCTTGAGGTCGATCATGCCGGTGTAGCCCAGCTTTTCCTTCAGGTGTTTGGTGGCATCCTCGGTGCTCATGCCGGTGAGCGTCGCGCCTCTCCAGACAGAGATGGGCCCCAGGTCCTGCAAGCGTTTGATGTCGTCTGGATTCGTGGGGTGCTTGCCGTACTCGAAGACGAAGGTGACAGGCTGTGTGACGCCGCCAGTCTCGACCATCTTCACCATTTCGGAGATCGGGTCGGACCCCGCTGGGACCTTGTCGGGGGAGGGAGGGTTGATGGCGATGGTGGCTCCGGGGAACATCGCCCGCGTCTCAACCCCATGGTCGGCTGCCTTTTGGAAGCCGTAGTTGAACATGAGCTGATGGTCTGGAACGCCCGACGCGCGGACTTCGTTCAGGAACCCATTGTTGAAGGCCTCGGCATCCTTCACGTCCAGCTTGAGGCCGACCCCCAGCTCCTTCCCCTTGTTCAGCCATTCCGTGAGGGTGAGGTTGTCGCCCTTCTCATGGATGGGGTCGTGCCGCATTTCGATGCGACCCTTGTCATTGATTTCCATGCTGACGTCGCCCTCCATCCAGTTGTAGTCCCCCTTGGCGGCTTTGTTGAAGTCGCCGCGGGTGTTGGTGGAGTGGGCGTTGTGGGCGTCAGCCAGCTTCATGTCCGGCTTCCAGCGAGGCTCCTGCGCGGGAGGGGGCGCGGG
>NZ_JABUMQ010000342.1:0-11559 GCF_013336645.1 Myxococcus sp. CA039A
GGTCTTCGCCGTGGCGACGACGACCGAGCAGCGAGCCTCGCTGCGGGAGCTCGGAGCCGACCATGTCGTGGACCCGGGCGAGGAGACCTTCGTCACCCGGCTCCTGGCGGCGACGGGAGGAAGCGGAGTGGAGCTGGCCGTGGTCGCGCCGGGCGCTGTCGGCCTCGACCGGAGCCTCGCTGTGCTGGGTGAAGGCGCGCGCGTCTTCGACCTGCGTGCGTCCTCCGTGCCGGCTCCCGTGGGTGATGCGAACGTCGCCTGGTGCGAGGTGGACGTGCCGGCCTTCGCCCGACGCAGGCCCGAGCGCTTTGCTCGTCTGTGGCAGGAGGTGAAGGACGCGTTCGAGGTGAGAGGCCTTCCCTCCGTCGCCTCCGGGGTGAACTCTTTCACCTTGAATCACCCGAAGGCGCGCGTGGTGGTCCCCTCGGTGGGTGCGAAGCGGCTTCGCGCCGATGGGACGTACCTCGTCACGGGTGGGCTCGGTGGGCTCGGCTTCGCGGTGGCGAAGTGGATGGTGGAGCAGGGCGCCGGTCACCTCGTGCTCATCGGCCGCGACACGGCCCTGACACCGGAGCAGCAGCAGGACGTGGCCGCGCTCGAGGCCGCCGGAGCGCGGGTGCGAGTGGCTCGGGCGGACGTGTCCGACCGCGCGCAGCTCGCCCGGGTGCTCTCGGAGACAGTCCGGGATGAGGCCCCGTTGCGAGGTGTCATCCACGCGGCCGGGGTGCTGGACGATGGTGTGCTGTCGCAGCAGACGGTGGAGCGGTTCCAGCGCGTCATGGCGCCCAAGGTGCGTGGAGGCTGGAACCTGCATGTCCTGACGCGCGAGGCGCCGCTCGACTTCTTCGTGCTGTACTCGTCGGCGGCCTCCCTGTTCGGAGCACCGGGGCAGGGCAACTACGTGGCAGCCAACGCCTTCCTCGACGCGCTCGCCCACCATCGTCGAGCGCTGGGGTTGCCGGGCCTGAGCATCAACTGGGGGCCCTTCTCGGAGGTCGGTCTGGCCGCGGCGCAGTCCAACCGGGGCGAGCGGCTGGCGCAGCGAGGCTCGGACAGTCTGACGCCCGCGGAAGGCAACGCGATTCTGGGGCGGCTGCTGGATGGTGAGGTGACGCAGATGGCGGTCATGCCGCTGGAGCTGCGCAAGTGGGTGGAGTTCTATCCGCGCGCGCGCTCGTCCCCGTGGCTGTCGGAGCTGGTCCCCGCTGGCTCGGGCGCGGAGGCCCGCGAGCCGGGGAACGAGGCCCTGCTGGAGACGCTGAAGACCGCGTCCCCGAAAGAGGCACGGGCGGCCCTGGAGCAGTTCGTCCGCGAGCAGCTTGCCCGTGTCCTGCGACTGGACTCGGCGCGCATTGCTCCGGATGCGCCGCTCCAGGGTTTCGGCCTGGACTCCCTGATGGGGTTGGAGCTGCGCAACCGGCTGGCCGCGGGGCTGGCGCTGTCACTGCCCGCCTCGTTGATTTGGAAGCACCCGACGCTGGAGGCGCTCTGCGCGCATCTCCAGAGTGAAGTCATGGATCGCAACCTCGCCGAGACGCTCGCGCGTGCGGACGAGGGTACCAGGCCGGTGATGGATGCGGCCGCCGCTGACGACAACGAGGTCTTCGTTCTATGAGTGTCCGTGAGTTGTTGAGCACCCTCGCCGCCAGGGGTGTGCGCCTGCGTGTCGACGGAGAGAAGCTGGTGGTCGAGGCGGGCAAGGCCGTCCTCACTCCGGAGCTGCGCGCCGAGCTGTCCGCGAACAAGGGTGACATCCTGGCGTTCCTGGGGAAGCACTCCGCGCGCGAGGTGTCGTCGAGCGCGCCGGCGCTGCCGCTCGCGAGGCCCGAGGTCATCCCGTTGTCCAGCGGGCAGGAGCGGCTCTGGTTCCTGGACCGCCTCTCGCCCGGCACGGCGCAGTACAACGTCCATCTCGGTCTCCGGGCGCGAGGCGCGCTCGATACCGTGGCCCTGCGCCGGAGCCTGGAGGAGCTGGTCCGGCGGCACGAGGTGCTCCGGACGCGCTTCCCGGAGGTGGAGGGCAGTCCCCGGCAGGTCATCGCGTCACCTGATGCGGGCGTGGCGCTGACCGTGGTGGAGCTGCCAGGGCTCACCGAGGCGCGGCGTGAAGAGGAAATCCAGCGGCGCTCGGATGCGGTGGCCCGGCAGCCGTTCGACCTGGCGACGGGACCGCTCTTCCGGGTCACCCTGGTGGCCCTGGGCCCCGACGACCACGCCCTCTTCGTGACGAAGCACCACATCATCACGGATGGCTGGTCGCTCGGCGTCTTCGTGCGCGAGCTGTCGGCGCTGTACGCGTCCTTTGTCCGGGGACAGACGCCCGTGCTGCCGCCCGTGTCGATGCAGTTCGCCGAGTCGGCCCTGCGCGAGCGTGCGTGGCTGACGGGGGAGTCGGGTGCCCGCGAGCGGGCGTACTGGAAGGGGAAGCTCCAGGGGCTGCCGCCGCTCCAGCTCCCCGTGGACCATGCGGTCTCGACGTCCACGAGCCATCGTGGCGCCACCATTCCCGTTGCCTTCTCACCCGCGCTCAGCGAGGCCTTGAGGGAGCTGGCCCACCGGGAGGGTTGCAGCCTCTTCATGGTGTTGTTCGCCGCGTTCTCGGCGCTCCTGCACCGCTACTCCGGACAGGTTGATTTCGGTGTGGGGACGGTGATCGCGAACCGGGGGAACACGCCCGCGGACCTCATCGGCTTCATCGCCAATACCCTCGCGCTGCGCTGTGATTTCTCGGGCGAGCCGACCTTCGCGCAGTGGCTGGCCCGCGCGCGCAAGGTCGTGCTGGAGGCGCTGGACCACCAGTCGCTGCCGTTCAGCGAGGTGGTGCAGGGAGTGGGCGCCTCGCGAGAGGGCGGGCTCAACCCGCTGGTGCGCGCCTGCTTCACGCTGGAGAACATCCCCGCGCCCGTGCTGGAGCTGCCGGGGACGCGCTGGTCGTTCCTGAACGGCGCGCCGGACGGCAGCGTGGAGGGCGTCGCCAAGTTCGAGCTCTCGCTCATCCTGGCCTCGGGCGACAACGGCCTGGGCGGCATGCTCGAGTACTCGCGCGAGGTCTTCGACGCCTCGACGGCGGAGCGGATGGTGGAGCACCTCCAGGTCCTGCTGGAGGCCATCGTGGCCCGGCCGGAGGCACCCCTGTCGAAGCTGCCGCTGCTGTCCCCGGCGGAGCGCGGAAGGCTCCTCACCGACTGGAACGGTCCGGTGCTCGACGTCCCCGCGCTGTGCATGCATCAGCTCGTGCAGACCCAGGTGGAGCGGACGCCCCAGTCCGTGGCCGTGGTGAGCGGGCACACGCGGCTCACCTATGCCGAGCTCAATCGCCGGGCGAACCAGCTCGCGCATCATCTGCGACGGCTCGGTGTCCAGCCCGAGGCTCGCGTGGGCCTCTGTGTCGAGCGCACCGAGGACCTCGTCATCGGCCTGCTGGCCATCCTCAAGTCCGGAGGCGCCTACGTCCCGTTGGACCCCGCCTATCCGAAAGAGAGGCTGGCGCTGATTCTCGAGGACGCCCGGGTGCCGGTGCTGCTCACGCAGCAGCGCCTCGTCCCGGAGCTGCCCGCCACCCAGGCGCGAGTGGTGTGCCTGGATACGGACGCGCCGGCCATTGGCGCGGAGCCGGACACGAACCCCGAGCAGGTCACGTCACCCGACGCGCTCGCGTATCTCATCTACACCTCGGGCTCCACCGGCAAGCCCAAGGGCGTGATGATTGACCACCGCAACGCCGTGGCCTTCCTGACCTGGGCCCTGAGCGTCTTCTCCCCGGAGGCGCTCGCGGGGACGCTGGCCTCGACGTCCATCTGCTTCGACCTGTCGGTCTTCGAGATTTTCGCGCCGCTGTGTCTGGGGGCGAAGGTCATCGTGGCGAAGAACGCGCTGGAGGTGTCGGAGCTCCCCGCGGCGCGGGAGGTGACGCTCATCAACACCGTGCCTTCGGCCATGGGCGCGCTGCTGCGAGCGGGCGCGGTGCCGTCCTCGGTGGTCATCGTGAACCTGGCGGGTGAGGCCCTCGCGGGGTCACTGGTCGACCACATCTACCAGCTCGGCCATGTGCGGGACGTGTTCAACCTCTATGGCCCGAGCGAGACCACGACCTACTCCACGTTCACCCGCGTGAGCCGTGGACAGACGCCGACCATCGGGCGCCCTGTCGGAAACACCCAGGTGTACGTGCTGGATGCGCACCGGGAGCCGATGCCCGTGGGCGTGCCGGGCGAGGTCTTCATCGGCGGCCACGGTGTGGCGCGAGGGTATCTGGACCGGCCGGAGCTGACCGCGGAGCGGTTCATCGCGTCGCCCTTCGCCGGAGGCACCAGCGAGCGTCTGTACAGGACGGGGGACCTGGCGCGGTGGTTGCCGGACGGACAGCTCGAGTACCTGGGCCGGATGGACCACCAGGTGAAGCTGCGGGGGTTCCGCATCGAGCTGGGCGAGATTGGCGCGGCCCTGATGGAGCACCCGAACGTCCGTGACGCCGTGGTCGTCGTGCGTGATGGACTGGGGGCGGACAAGCAGCTCGTCGCCTACGTCGTCGGACGCGAGCAGAAGGCTCCCGAGCCGGCGGAGCTGCGCGACCACCTGAAGTCCCGGTTGCCGGAGTACATGGTGCCCTTCCTGTTCGTGAGCCTGGAGGCGTTGCCGCTCACGCCGAACGGAAAGGTGGACCGTGCCGCGCTTCCGGCGCCGGAGCGTCCGCGCTCGGGGGCCGGCAAGGAGCACGTCGCGCCCAGGACTCCCGGGGAGGTGTCGCTGGCGGCCATCTGGCGCCAGGTCCTGGGGGTGGAGCAGGTGGGTATCCATGACCACTTCTTCGAACTGGGCGGGCACTCGCTCTTGCTCTACCGGGTGCTCGTGCTCGCGCGGGCGGAGTCTGGAGCGGACATCCCGCTGCGGGCCTTGTTGCAGGCTCCGACGCTGGAGGAGATGGCACGGACCATCGAGGCCGCGAAGACGGGCTCGCTGCCGACCCACGACGTGGTGGCGGAGATGGAAGCGGATGCCGTGCTGGATGCGGCCCTGGAGCCAGGCGACGCATTGCCGCCCCTGACGGGCGCCGCGCGCACCCTCCTGCTGACCGGCGCCACGGGCTTCCTCGGGGCCTTCCTGCTGGAGGAACTCTGCCGCAAGACGGAGGCGCGCATCTATTGCCTGGTGCGCTCCAAGTCAGCGCAGGACGGCATGCACCGGATTCGCAAGAATCTGGAGAGCTACTCACTGTGGAGCGAGGCGCTGGCGTCGCGCATCGTTCCCCTCCAGGGGGACATCGGCCTGCCCCTGCTGGGCCTGTCCGAAGCGGAGTTCCAGCGACTCGCGGAGGAGGTGGACGCCGTCTACCACAACGGCGCGCTGGTCAATTTCCTCTACCCCTACGAGTCCATGCGCGCGGCCAATGTGCTCGGCACGCGGGAGATTCTCCGGCTGGCGATGCGCACGCGCATCAAGCCCCTGCACTACGTCTCCACCGTCTCCGTGTTGCCGCTGGGGCGCCAGACACCGATTCTGGAGGACGAGCCCCTGGAGGGGGCCGAGAGCCTCGTGGGTGGGTATGCCCAGAGCAAGTGGGTCGCCGAGAAGCTCGTGAGGGAGGCTTCGCGTCGTGGGCTCCCCGTGACGCTCCATCGACCGGGACGGGTGACGGGGCACAGCCGCACGGGGGCCTGGAACACGGATGACCTGGTGTGCAGGACCCTCAAGGGCTGCGTGCGGATGGGCAGCGCCCCTCGTGTCGAGGCCCTGCTCGACGTGACGCCCGTGGACTACGTCAGCAGCGCCATCGTGGACTTGTCCCTGCGCCCGGCGTCATTCGGACAGACGTATCACCTGGTCAACCCGCGGTTTGTGCGCGCCGATGAGATGTGGAGCCACATGCGCTCCTTTGGGTACGGGCTGCGAGTCCTCCCGTATGACGAATGGCTCGCCGAGCTGGGCGTCGCGGCTCCGTCCGACAGCGAGCTGGGAGATCTGCTCATGTTCCTCCAGCAGGTGCCTCCGGAGGACCGGAGCGTGGGCGGGCCGCGGATGGTGGTCTGCGACAGCGGGAACACGTTGAAGGCCCTGGGAGGAACGGGGACCGCCTGTCCCTCGGTGGATGCCTCCCTGATTTCAACCTACCTCTCGTCCCTGGTGCAGCGCGGCTTCCTCGCTGCCCCCGGGACGCGGTAGCACCCGCCTGTGTGACGCGCGCCAGGAGTCCGGGCGATGAACCGCCTGGGCTCCGGGGCTGTCTTCTCCAGCTGACATCCGAGCAGGGCGGTGACACCGTCCAATCACAAGGCCAACACAGGACGTGATGGCGGCTCCGCGTGGGCCTCGCGACGTCGCGCCCAGGGATTCACGCAGTCACACCACGTCTGCTTTCAGCACGGCGGCATGCACCCCACGCGACAGTCCGCGTGGGCACGCGTGTCGGGAGCTACTTGCGCAGCAGCGTCCCCTCGAAGAAGAACGCGACGCACGCGGCCAGGATGAGCCACGTCCACAGCGGCACGGTCGGCCGGTCCTCGTCACCGCTGGACGCCTTCACCGTCTCCTCACCGAAGTACGCGGTGAGGGTGTCCTGTGGCACGCGCGTCAAGTCGCTCTCCGCCGGGTCGAGCATCGCCGCGAAGGACAGCGCCGGCTGCATCTTCCCGTCCGCGCCCAGCACCGAGTACGCCCCCGGCTCCAGCACCGGCCCCGCCACGACCGAGCCGTCCGGCTGCTCCTTCACCGGCAACTCGCTCCCATCCGGCGCCTTCACCGCCGTCACCTTCTGCGAGCCCTCCGGCCGCAGCGTCACCTGCTCACCCACGCGCACGCGCACCTCTTCGCGCTCCTCCAGGGAGCCGGTGAGGTACGCCGCGAAGCGCTGCATCAGCGGCAGGAAGCTGGTGCGGATGGCGAAGTCACTCCAGTCACGGTCCACCGTGCTGGTGAACATGGCCACGCGGCCCTTGCCCTTGCGCATCACCGCCACCGCGGGCGCCCCATCCTCGTACGTGGCCAGCACCTGGCTCGCGCCGGGCGACGCCGGATTGTCCGCCTCCAGCAACACGTACCGGTAGAAGCGCGCGCCGATGAGCCCCTCCTCCGCCCGCCCCGTGAAGGGCGAGAAGAGCACGTGCTCCTGCTTCACCTGCGCCAGCCGCGCCGCCTTCGTCTCCGCTTCCGGGTCCGTCTCGCGCTCCGCGCTGGTGCGCACCACGCGCAGCGGCCTGGGCAACACCGCCCCCAACCGCTGGTTGTAGTCCTCCGTGTTCACCCGGTCGCCCATGCTCAGGAACAGCCCGCCGCCGTTCTCCACGAAGGCCGCCAGCCGAGCCGCCTCCTCCGGGCTGGGCGCCGGCACGTTCAACAGCAGCACCAGGTCGTACGCGGCGAAGTCCTCGCGCAGCCCCACCTCCGAGTCACGCACCGCGACTTCCACCGGAGAGCCCGGCGCCGTCAGCGCCGCGTCCACGAAGAACGCCTCGTCGCGGTAGCGCGTCGCATGGGGCGCCCCATTCACCACCAGCGCCTTGAGCGCCTTGGGCACCGGCAACACGAACGCTCGGCGGTCATCCTCCGCCAGCGAGTCCGACGCCAGCGTCACCTGGCCCACCACCGTGCCACCCTGTGGGAAGCGCACCGTCAGCGCCTTCTGCGTGGTGCCACCCGCGGGCACGTCGACGAAGCCCTTGGCCAGCGTCGTCTCGCCCGTGCGCACCGCGGCCTCCAAATCCTTGGCCGCCTCCGTCCCGAAGTTGCGCACCGTGAAGGTGAACTGGAACGAGCGCGGCCCCGCCTGGAGCGCGGGCTCCACCTTCAGGTCCACAATCGCGTGGTTGTTGAGCGCCTCGCGTCCCTCGGCCACGTCGCGCAGCACGACTTCGGGCTTCACCGGCGCCCCCGTGGGGCCCTTCACCGTGGGCGGCGGCGCCTCCAGCCGGAACGCCGAGGCCGCCATGTCGGAGACCACCACCAGCCGCTTGGCGGCCATGGGGTTCTCCTCCAACGAGCGCGACGCCATCTCCATGCACCGCGACAGGTCCGCCGCCCCGTAGGTCGGCTTTGCTTCATCCACGAGTCCGCGCAGCCGCGCCCGGTCGAACCCCGGAGGCGGAGGCGCGGCGGGGGAGCTGGTGCACACCAGCACCGTGGCGGGCTCCTCGGGCAGCAGGTCCTTGAGCGCGTCGCGCGCCTCGTCCCGTCCTCGCTCGAAGAGCGACGTGCCGTCCGTCCAACGCATGGAGAGCGACGCGTCCAGGATGATGGCCGTGGCGGCCGGGCCCTTCACCACCTGCGCGGCGTGCGCGTCACGGCTCAGCTCCGGCCGGGCGAGCGCGATGGGAATCGCCAGCAGGATGAGCGTGCGCAGCGCGTACAACAGCAGGCGCTTGAGCTTGAGTCGGCTGGCGGTGCGCTTCTGGCTGCGCAGCACGAAGGCCAGCGGACCGAACGGATGGGGCCTCGGCCGACGTCGGTCGAACAGGTGCACCAGCAGGGGGATGAGCGCGCCCAGCGCGCCCAGCAGCATCCACGGATTGCCGAACGTCACCCGCGCCTCCCGCGTCGCCCCAGGTAGCGCAGCAGCACGTCGTCCAGCTTCTCGTCGGTGCGCACCAGCTCGTAGTCCACGTCCGCCTCCGCGCACGCGGCCTTCACGCTGGCCAGGAAGGCGTGGAACTCCTCCAGGTAGCTCTCCTTGATTTCGCGCGGATTCACCTCGATGCGGCCCTCACCCTCCATGTCCAGGAAGAGCGTGGGGTCATCGAAGGGGAACGTCAGCTCCGCCGGGTCCACGACATGGAACAACGACACGTCGTTCTTGCGCTGCCGCAGCGCGAGCACCCGCTTGAGCGCGTCCTGCTTCTCGTCGAGCAAATCCGACAGGACGATGACGGTGGAGCGCCGGGGCAGCACCTCCGCCAGGTGGTCCGCCGCGCTGCCCAGGTCCGTGCCTCCGCCCGGCGTCGTGGCGTCCAGCGTCTCCAGCAGCACGTTGAGGTGGCCCGCCGAAGCGCGCGGCGGCACGTCCTTCCACTTGCCGCCGGTGAGCAGCGCCAGCCCCGCCGCGTCCTGCTGACGCACCAGCAGGTAGCACAGCGCTCCCGCCAGCGTGGTGGCGACCTCCAGCTTGTTCAACGCGCCGCTGCCGTAGCCCATGGAGGCGGACGCATCCACCACCATGACCGAACGCAGGTTCGTCTCATGCTCGAAGCGCTTGACGTAGTACTTGTCGAACTTGCCGTACGCCTTCCAGTCCAGGTGGCGCAGCTCGTCGCCGGGGGCGTATTCCTTGTGCTCGGCGAACTCCACGCTCTGCCCCTGGTGGGGACTCTTGTGGAGGCCGGACAGCACCCCCTCCATCACCGCGCGGGCACGCAGCTTCACGCCCTTGAGGCGGGCCAGCGTCTGGGCATCGAGCAGCACGCGGCGCTAGCCCTTCACCACCGTGAGGAGCTGGTCGATGAGCTTCACGGAGGTGATGCCCTCGCTCTCCGCGGTGAAGTTGGGCAGCACGCGGTGACGGAGCACCGGCCGCGACAGCGCCCGCACGTCCTCCACCGTGGCCACGAAGCGGCCATGGAGAATCGCGCGCGCCTTCGCCGCGAGCACCAGGTACTGGCTGGCGCGAGGGCCCGCGCCCCAGGACACGTTCTTCGCCACGAAGTCCGGCACGCCGGGCTCCTTGGGGCGGGTGTTGCGCACCAGCTCCACCGCGAAGCGCACCACGTGGTCCGGCACCGGCACGCGCCGCACCAGCTCCTGCAGCGCGAGGATGCGCTCGGGCGACAGAATCTTCTCCAGCTTCGGCTGCTCGCCGCCCGTGGTGCTCTTGACGATCTGCACCTCTTCCTCGGCCGTGGGGTAGCCCACGTCGACGAGGAACATGAAGCGGTCCAACTGCGCTTCCGGAAGCGGGTACGTGCCTTCCTGCTCAATCGGGTTCTGGGTGGCGAAGACGAGGAAGGGCAAATCCAACGGATACGTCCGGCCGCCCGCGGTGATGCGGTACTCCTGCATGGCCTGGAGCAGCGCGGCCTGCGTCTTGGGCGGCGTGCGGTTCACCTCATCCGCGAGGATGATGTTGGCGAACAGCGGCCCCTGCACGAAGCGGAAGTTGCGCCGGCCGGTGGTGCGGTCCTCCTCCAGGATGTCCGTGCCGGTGATGTCCGACGGCATCAGGTCCGGCGTGAACTGGATGCGGTTGAAGGAGAGGTTGAGGACGTCCGCCAAGGTGGAGATGAGCAGCGTCTTGGCGAGGCCGGGCACGCCGACGAAGAGGCAGTGGCCCCGGCTGAAGAGCGAGATGAGCAGGTGCTCGACGACTTCCCGCTGGCCGACGACGCGCTTCTCAATCTGGCCGACGATGGCGTTTCGAGCCTCGGCGAGCTCCTCGACTGCGCGGAGGTCGTCGCTCGAGGGGTCGGGCACGGGACGTGGGGCGGGGGCGGCGCTTTCCATGGAAGGAGTCTCTTAATTCGCGGGCGGCGCCCGGACCAACGGTTTCCTCCTTCCGAGCAGCCGAGTCGTGAGGTGGCAACCGTTGGAGCGGGGGGCTATTCCGCTGCCATACACTCTGGAACAGGCCCGGAAGGGGCCTGGGCCCCCTCCGTGCCTGCACGCCCCCCGAGCAGGGCCAGCCCCCCGAGGGGCAGGGGGAATGCCGCCTCGCGGACACGCTGCTTACCGTCTCCGGAGAACCGGCCTCCGACGGACGGCGGCCGTCTCCGGGGTGCGCGCATGCGGTTTGAGCGAGCGGGACGTTGGTTCCACGGCTGGCGGGTGATGGGGCCCGTGGCCCTCCTCTGGGGGGCCGGGCTGGCGTGTGGCTCCCAGCAGGACGCTCCCGAGCCCCCCGGGGAGACCGCCGCGCCCGGAGCCGACGGGGTGGCGCCGTCCGGGCCGGAAACGCCGCCCTCGGAGTCCACTTCGCCGCCCTCGGGCGCGCTGCCGGAGGGCACCCTCTGGGAGACCCGCGTGGGTGGGCCGCAGGACGACACGCCGTCCGGCCTCGCCGTGGGACGCGGCGGCGACGTGGTGATGGTGGTGTCGCAGACACCCCGGCAGGACGCCGACCGCGAGCCGGTGGAGGGGGAGCTGCTGGCGGTGGAGCTGGCGCGGTATTCGCCGGAGGGGACGTCGCACTGGGTGCAGGACTTTCCCCGGGAGCGGCTCTCGGAGCTGAGGGTGGCGGCCTCGCCGGGCACGGACGGCGCGGTGTTCCTCACCGGCAATGCGTTCCTGTATCCGGCGAACTTCGGGCTGGGAGCGGCGCAGGACGGCTTCGTGGTGCGCTTCAACGCGGAGGGGCGCGCGACGTGGCAGCAGCGCGTGGGGCAGAAGGCGCGGGCGGTGGCGGCGGACCCGGCCGGGGGCGTGGTGGTGGCGGGCGAGGAGTGGGAAGGCGAGGTGCAGGACCCGGTGCTGACGCACTACGCGGAGGACGGCTCGGTGCGCTGGACGCGGCGGCTCACCGGGACGGGCGAGGGCACGGCGCTGCACGCGGTGGCGCTGGCGCCGTCGGGGCAGACGGTGCTCGCGGGGCAGCTCTCCGACACGTTGGAGGTGGATGGCGAGTCGTTCGGCGCCAAGGGCTGT
>NZ_JABUMQ010000343.1:0-11534 GCF_013336645.1 Myxococcus sp. CA039A
GGCTTCCACCGCCTGCGTGTCAGACCGGGGTGTTACCTCCGGCGTAGGGGACGCTCCCATGAGGAGCGTCAGGGCAAGAAAGGGCTGGTACGTACGCAACCTCCAGGAATGTCAATGGGAAGGTAGGGTGGGGCGGCCAGGGCGCAAGTCCAAGAGAGGACCTTCCTGCCCGCCTCTGGCCCGTTTGAAGGGCAAGCAGCCGAACGTATGGCCACGCGTGGCATGGTCACGCTTGATCGCCTGGATGGCGGCTGGTACTCCTGCTGATCGTTCCGAGGCCGATTTTTCGGCCTCGCGCTCACTTTTCACCTCGTACCTCGCGCCTCTTCCAGGAGCCCGCTGGCATGCGTATCAAGCGGTTGGACATCACCGGCTTCAAGTCGTTCATGGAGCGGAGCGTCTTCACTTTCGACGAGGGCGTCACCGGCATCGTCGGCCCGAACGGCTGTGGAAAGTCCAACGTCGTGGACGCCATCCGCTGGGTGATGGGTGAGCAGAGCGCGAAGAACCTCCGTGGCCGTGGCATGGAGGACGTCATCTTCAACGGCTCGGAGAACAAGCCGCCCCTGTCCATGGCGGAGGTGTCGCTCACCTTCCTGGTGGATGACACGGACCAGCTGTCGCCCCAGTACCAGGGCTACTCGGAGATCACCGTCACGCGGCGCCTGTTCCGCAACGGGGACTCGGAGTACCTCATCAACAAGACGCTGTGCCGGCTGCTGGATATCACCGAGCTGTTCCTCGGCACGGGCGTGGGCACCAAGGCCTACTCCATCATCGAGCAGGGCCGCGTGGGTCTCATCGTCTCCAGCAAGCCGGAGGACCGGCGCCACCTGCTGGAGGAGGCCGCGGGCGTCACCAAGTACAAGGCCCGCCGCAAGGCCGCCGAGCGGAAGATGGAGGCCACCGAGGCCAACCTCCTGCGCGTGACGGACATCACCAGCGAGTTGGAGAAGCGGCTGGACGCGCTGTCGCGCCAGGCGAAGAAGGCGGAGAAGTACAAGAAGGTCAAGCAGCGCATGCGGGACATCGACCTGCACGCGGCCAGCCACCGCCACCTGGAGCTGCTGGCGGAGAAGCAGGTCCTCCAGTCGCGCCTGCAGAACCTGGGCTCCGAGGAGCGAGAAAACCTGGACCGGGTGAAGGAGCTGGAGGAGGCCATCACCCGGCGCCGCGCGGAGCTGGACGCGGAGGCCGCCGCCCTCCAGACGCTGGCCGCGGAGGTGCACGCGCTCGAAAGCTCCGTGCAGCGCGACACGCAGGAGCTGGCCTACGGCCGCCGTGACTACGACGAGACGAACAGCCGTGTGATGCAGGCCCGGGCGGAGCTGGACGGGCTGCTGGCGCGGCAGGCGGAGATGTCCGACGCCATGGCCGCCCGCGAGGCGGAGCTGTCCGGCATCGCCGGCTCGTGGAAGGAGGACGAGGTGGCGATGCAGGTGGCGCAGGAGGAGCTGCGCCGCGTCAACCACCTCCAGACGGAGGTCGCCCTGCGGTTGGAGCAGGAGCGCGCCGGGCTGGTGGCGGTGGCCACCCGACTGGCCAACCACGAGAGCAACCTGGTCAACCTGGCCCGTCAGCGCACGGACCTGGAAGCGCGTCGGGCCAGGCTCCAGGCGGAGCTGGACGGGCTGCGCGCGCAGGAGACGGAGCTGGAGTCGGTGCGAGGCGATGTGGCGAAGCGGGTGGAGGACACCCGGCACCTCGCCGCGGAGCTCGCCGAGCGCAAGGGGCAGGAGGAAGAGGCCCTCACCCGCACGCGCGCGACCTTCACGGAGAACGAAATCCAGGTCATCGCGCTGCGCGAGGAGCTGAGCGACAAGCGCAGCCGCCTGTCGTCCCTGGAGGACATCCAGAAGAACTACGACGGGTTCGACCGGGGCGTGCGCGCGGTGATGATGCGCGCCGGCACGGTGGCCCGGGAGCAGGGCATCTTCGGCCTCGTGGCGGACGTGCTCACCGTCACCCAGCGCTACGAGCGCGCCGTGGAGGCGGCCCTGGGTGAGCGGCTCCAGCACGTCATCGTGGAGAGCCGCGACAAGGGCGTGGAGCTGGTGGAGTACCTCAAGGGCCACGCGGAGGGCCGCGGCAGCTTCCTGCCCGTGCCCATGCTGGACACGCTGCAGCCCGTGCTGGAGCCGGACTTCGAGCGCCCGGGGGTGCTGGCCCACGCGCTGCGCGAGGTGACGTGCGAGGAGGCCCTGGCGCCCGTGGTGCGGATGCTGCTGGGAGACGTGGTCATCGTCCAGGACCTGGCGTCGGCGCGTGCGTACTCGGAGGCCGGTGGCCCCCAGTGCACGCTCGTCACCCAGGAGGGCGAGGTCTTCCGCTCGGACGGGACGATTGTCGGCGGCGAGCGCGAGGGCGCGGCGGTGGGTGCGCTCCAGAAGAAGCGTGAAATCGCCGAGCTGGCCACCGAGGTGGCCCGGGTGGAGGAGCGCTACAACGAAATCCTCACCCGGCACTACACGCTCCAGAAGCAGATGGGGCACACCGAGGGCGTCCTCAAGGGGCTGGCGAAGAACCAGCACGCCGAGGAGGTGAACCTCGCCAGCCAGGAGAAGGACCTGCACAAGGCGGGCGAGGACCTGGCGAAGGTGCGCGAGCGCCTCCGGGCCCAGGAGCTGGAGGACGGGCAGCTGGGTCAGAGCCACATGGCGCTGGCCAACGAGGAGGAGACGAGCCGGGGCGAGGTGGCCCACGGTCAGACGGACCGGGAGTCGCGCGAGGAGCGCGTCCGGCAGCTCTCCTCCGAGCAGGAGTCGCTGCGCCAGCGCTCCGAGTCCGCCAATGGCGAGCTGACGGGCCTGCGCATCAAGGTCGCCGCGGGCAGCGAGCGCGGCGAGTCCGCGCGCAAGGAGCTGGACAGCCTGGTGACGCAGCGCCGGGAGATGGAGACGCGCGTGGCGCGCCTCCAGGCGACGCTGGCCGAGGGTGGCACGCGCACGGAGGAGCTGGCGCGGCGCACGGCGGAGACGGAAGCGGGGCTGGCCCAGCGCGTGGAAGAGCACCGCGTGGCCGCGGAGGGCCTGGAGACGCGGCGCACCGCGCACACCACGGCCTCGACGGAGGTGCGGGAGCAGGACGCCCAGTTCCGCGAGCTGCGCGGCCGGGTGGAGGAGCTGATGCAGGGGCTGTCGCAGATTTCGCTGCGCGAGCGCGAGATTGCCCTGGAGCTGGAGCACCTGTCGGCCGGCATCCGTGAGCGGCACCAGGTGGACCTGGTGCTGGAGCTGCACCGCTACCACCTGCTGCCTTCCCTGGCGCCGGAGACGGAGGCGGAGCTGAAGGACCTGCGCGCCCAGGTGGAGAAGATGGGGGAGATCAACCTCACCGCCATCGACGAGCACGCGGAGCTGTCCAAGCGCTTCGACTTCCTCATCGCGCAGAAGACGGACCTCCAGGCCTCCATGGGGCAGCTGCGCGAGGCCATCACCCGCATCGACGCCACCAGCCGCGAGCGCTTCAAGCAGACCTTCGACGTGGTGAACGAGAAGTTCCAGGCCATCTTCCCCCGCCTGTTCGGCGGTGGGCGCGCCAGCCTGGTCCTCACCAACGACGGCCCCAATGGCGAGCCGGGCGTGGAAATCGTCGCCCAGCCGCCGGGCAAGAAGCTGCAGAGCGTCAACCTGCTCTCCGGTGGAGAGAAGGCCCTCACCGCCGTGGGCCTCATCTTCGGCATCTTCCTCATCAAGCCCACGCCCTTCTGCCTCCTGGACGAGGTCGACGCGCCGCTGGATGAGGGCAACGTGGGCCGCTACAACGACATGGTGAAGGAGATGAGCAGCCAGTCGCAGTTCATCCTCATCACCCACAACAAGCGGACCATGGAGGTCTCCAACACCCTCTACGGTGTCACCATGGAGGAGCCGGGCATCTCCAAGCTCGTCAGCGTGCGCATCAGCGAGGCCAGCGCGGCCAACGACGACAAGATCAGCGCGTAGTCGTCCTCACGACGCTGGAAACACAGAAGGCGCGGGTCCCGGAAGTTCGGGTCCCGCGCCTTCGTGCGTTTCAGCCCCGCTGGGGGACTACTTGCCGACTACTTGCCTTTGTAGGACTTCTTCGGGCACGCCTTCTGGTCCGCGTCCGCGCGGGCCTGGGCGGCCGTCAGGTCCTTCTGGGTGTTGGTCAGCGCCGTCTGGCTGGCCGTCTCCACCGGCGTCCAACCCTCGGCGTCCGTCGTCTTCAGCTCCTGCACCAGCGCCACGGAGGCCTGGTCCACGGCCTGCTGGGCCTCCAGCGCCTTCACCCAACCCTGCGCGGCCTCCACCAGGGCGTTGCACTTGCCGGCCAGCTCGTCGAACAGCTTGTAGTCCTTGGTCTTCTGGTACTTCGCCACCACGGCCTCGAACGACTCGGCCGCCGCGGCGCGGGCGCCGAAGGCGATGGCCGCGTCCGCCGCGCGCTGGTTGCGGACGACCTCCAGCTGGAAGAAGCGCAGCTGGGGGGGCAGGGCGCTGGCGGCCTCGGTGGCCCCGGAGTTGAAGTGGACGAAGCGGTGCGGGTAGCTGAGCTTGTCCGTGGACAGCTTCGCGGGCACGGCGACAATCTTCGTCTTGAGGCACGCGGCGAGCTGGTCACCCTCGGTGCTGCCGGAGGCGTCGAACGTCACCTCGGCGACGGGCTGGCCCTTGGTGAGCGTCATGTGGGACGTCAGCACCGGCGGCGTCTGCGCCTTGTAGGTGGCGTAGCAGTCGCACCAGCCCTGCTGGGCCAGGCGGACGGCGCCGGAGAAGTCCGAGCCGTCGTTGACGCCGAACTTCACCGTGGCGCTGGCCGTGGTGTCGTGCTCGAAGGTCGCCGTGGACTCCAGCGGCGGGGCGCCCTTGGCCAGGGGCTTGGGCTGGACGAGCTTGTCCACCACGGCCTGGATGCACTGAGTGCCCGTGGGGGTGAGGTTCTCACCGGTGATGGCGTGGGTGCCGCCCGCGTCCGTCACGGTGGTCTTCACCGTCGCCACCGTCTTCTCGGCGGGGCCCCGGTTCTGCGGGGACACGAGGCACTCGAGTACTTCCGGCCGGGTGGTGAGCATGGCGCCCACCAGCACGCCCTGATTGGACGCCGGCAGGGTCAGCTCGCGCGGGAAGCAGGTGGCCACGTCGAACGCGGGCTGGTTGCCAATGCGCACGCGCTCCTCGGTGGTCTGCGGCTTGGCGGCCGTGTCGGCGCTCTCGGCGGGCTTCTGCTGACCGGCGCAGGCGGCGGTGAAGACGACGGAGGCTACGACGAGACGACGCAACATGCGGTTGTTCTCCATGGGGTGGAACTGCGAGGGGGCACTCACTTCTCCAGGCCCTCGGCGTTCTTGAGGTCCTTGAGGCGAAGCCCGTTCTTCTTGAGCAGACGATAGAGGCTCTGCATGGACAGCCCGGTGCGCTGCTCGGCGGCCTTCATGTCGAAGCCCACCGTGCGCATCACCTCGGCGAAGTAGAGGCGCTCGAAGTCGGCCAGCACCCTGTCCTTCGCCTCGTGGTACGGCATGCCGGTGACGAGCGTGGCCACGTGGGTGCCGGGCGGCTGACCCTCCGGGCGGCGCGAGGGCTGGGCGAGGAAGTCCAGCCAGCTGGTGTTGCCCGTCTCCTCCATCAGCGCGCCGCGCTCGAGCACGTTGCGCAGCTCGCGCACGTTGCCCGGCCAGTCATAGCCCTCGAAGAGCGCGAGCGTCTGGGGCGTCAGCGTCACGCTGGCGCGCAACGTCTGCGACAGGGCCTGCGCCAGCGAGGGCAGGTCCTCGCGGCGGGTGCGCAGGGGCGGCAGGCGCACGCGCGCCACAGCGAGGCGGAAGTACAGGTCCGCGCGGAAGCGGCCCTGGCGCACGTCCTCCTCCAGGTTGCGGTGCGTGGAGGCGATGACGCGCACGTCCACCGGCACGGGCTGGCCGTCCAGCGAGGGCACCTCGCGCGCGTCCAGCACGCGCAACAGCTTGCCCTGCACCATCAGCGGCAGCTCGCCGACCTCATCCAGGAAGAGCGTCCCTCCCCGGGCGGCCTCGAAGACGCCGCGCGCCTCCTTGTCCTCCGGGTCGCTCGCGCGCAGACCGCCGAACAGCTCCCGCTCCGCCTTCTCCTCGGAGATGAGGTTGCAGTCGACGACCTTGAACGGGCCATGCCGCCGCGACGAGTGCTGATGCACCGCGCGCGCCGCCAGCTCCTTGCCGGTGCCCGTCTCGCCCTCGATGAGCAGGCTCATGTCCTCGCGGGCCACGCGCCGCAGCTCCGTGAAGACCCACCGCATCTTCTCCGAGGAACCCACCAGCGCGCCGAAGGACTCGGCGCCCGCGAGCTCCACCTCGGTGGGCTTCGCCGCCACCTTCACGGCCAGCTTCGTCTTGCCGAGCTCGACCTTGTCTCCGCGGCCCAGGTACGCCTGAAGCACCTGTCGCCCGTCGAGGAAGGTGCCGTTGCGACTGCCGGTGTCGCGCAGCAGGAGGCCTCGCGGCGTGCGCTCCACCTCGAGGTGACGGCGGCTCACCGTGGTGTCCGTCAGCACCAGGTCGCTTGCGGGGTCCGAGCCCACGCGTACCAAGCCATCCTGGGTCGTCACCTTCTTGCCCTTGTCGGGGCCAGACACCACCTCCACGGTCCATTCGTGAATGGGGATGCGGGTGGTGCGGCCTTCTTCTTTGTCCGTCTGGGTGGTCTGGGTGACCTCGGGCCTGGGCTCCATCATGGGTCCTCTTTAGGTGCGAGGGGACCGGGCGGGCAAGCCCGACGCACCATGTGCTCGTGCCCGAACTGGTCAGGGCAGCATGAGTGGAAGAATCTTCCCGGAAGGCTGTTGCACGTCAGCCTTCCTCGGAAGGAGCGCCCCGTGCGCGTGGACCGGGGCGGGGGTGGCGCGTCGGAGTGTCCCCGCTCGGGCCTCCGGGCGAACGACTCCCCAGCGCGCGGTGGCTTCGGAGCGGGGCCTGGGCCCTCGTCCGTGCTTTGCGCGATGGGGCTGCTGGCGTCCTTCCCGGTGACTTCCGGGAGGGCGCGTCGGAGGGTGGGGTGGCGCACGTCCACGTGGCCCCAGTACGCCATGGACGCCTGGGGACCTCGTGCTGGGGTGTGCCTGGGACTGTCCACCAGCGCACGTTCGTCGCCGTGCAGGCGCCGCGTCGTGTCGCGGTGCGGCCCTCGGGCGTTCCGCAGCCGCGTCTGCGCCGGCGGAGGTCGTCCAGGAGGATGGGAAGGGCCGTTCCAGAAGCTCACGGCCGGCATCCAAGACGAACACCCTCCGCGAATCCAGTGTCACGCGCGGGCGAGGTCCAATCAGTACGTCGACGGCGAGTCGCTGGCGGGGAATGACTCCTTGGAAAGCTCGTCGACGAGATCATCCGAGCTGGTTCCTCCGGACTTCACCCCCGCGTTGCTCTGGTCCCTGACCACCGGTCCCTTTGGGGAGGACTTGCCCGAGCCCGCCGCGCGCTTGCGTCCGGCGCTGCCCGTGGCCGCGGCCCTTTCCGTCGTCCCCAGTCGCGCGCCCAGGAGGTTCTTCGCCCGCTCGGCCAGGTGGCGCTGCTCGTCCCGCCAGTCGCGGAAGAACTGCGCCAGTTCCGGGTCTCCCGCCCGCTCCGCGTCCTGGATGAACTGCTCCGCGGTCGAGGCGCCCTTGAGCAGGTGGTACAGCGTGCTGATGACGTTGTAGTGCGCGTCTTCACCTGCCATTGCCGCCTCCCGAGAAGGGGTGGTGTTCCATGGCGGTAAGGTAGGCACGGCGCGGCGAGCGGCCCCGTGAAGGGCGCTCGCCTGCCCGCTTGCGACTCAGGCCTGGAGCATGGGCTCCAGCTTGCCTTCCTTGTCGAGCTGGGCCAGGTCCGAGTAGCCGCCGACGTGCGTGTCACCGATGAAGATTTGAGGCACGGTGCGCTGGCCTCCGCTCATCTCCACCAGCTTCTCGCGCGCGTCATCGTCTCCGGTGACGTCCAGCTCCTGGTAGTCCACGCCCTTGCGCTTGAGCAGGTCCTTCGCGCGGACGCAAAAGCCACAGTAGTTCGTGGTGTAGATCTTCACGGGTTTCACGGTGTCGCCTCCTTCATTCCCAACGTAAGGGCGTGGCCTTTCGCGCGCCACCGGGCGCATGAAAGCACGACGGCCCCCGGCTCCTTGAAAGGAACCGGAGGCCGCCAGTGAAGCGTCCACCCCGGATGGACCGGGGTGGGGGGCGACTACATGCCCATGCCGCCCATACCGCCCATGCCGCCCATGCCGCCACCGCCGGCGGGGGCGTCCTTCTCGTCCTTCGGACGCTCGGCCACCATCGCCTCGGTGGTCAGCATCAGGGACGCCACGGACGCGGAGTTCTGCAGCGCCGTGCGGCTCACCTTGGCCGGGTCGATGACGCCCGCGGCCAGCAGGTCCTCGTACGCGCCCGTCGCGGCGTTGAAGCCGAACGAGCCCGTGCCTTCCTTGACCTTGTTGACGATGACGCTGCCCTCGAGGCCGCCGTTGCCGACGATCTGGCGCAGGGGCTCCTCGACGGCGCGGCGGATGATGTCCACGCCGAACTTCTCACCCTCGGCGAACGTCTGACCCTCCAGCGCCTTGAGGCACCGGATGTAGGCCACGCCACCGCCAGGAACCACGCCCTCCTCGACGGCCGCGCGGGTCGCGTTGAGCGCGTCCTCCACGCGGGCCTTCTTCTCCTTCATCTCCGTCTCGGTGGCCGCGCCGACGTTGATGACGGCCACGCCGCCCACGAGCTTCGCCAGACGCTCCTGGAGCTTCTCGCGATCGTAATCGCTGGTGGTCTCCTCGACCTGGGCGCGGATCTGCTTCACGCGCGCCTCGATCTCCGGCTGGCTGCCCGCGCCGTCGACGACGGTGGTGTTGTCCTTGTCGACGGTGATGCGCTTGGCCTTGCCCAGGTCCTGCAGGGTCAGCGTGTCCAGCTTGATGCCCAGGTCCTCGGCGATCATCCGGCCGCCCGTCAGGGTGGCGATGTCCTCGAGGATGGCCTTGCGGCGGTCGCCGAAGCCCGGCGCCTTCACCGCGCACACGTTCAGCACGCCGCGGATCTTGTTCACCACCAGGGTGGCCAGGGCCTCGCCCTCGACCTCCTCGGCGATGATGAGCAGGGGCTTACCAGCGCGAGCGACCTGCTCCAGGATGGGCAGGAGGTCCTTCATCGAGGAGATCTTCTTCTCGTGGATGAGGATGAGCGCGTCGTTCAGCACCGCCTCCATCCGCTCCGGGTCCGTCACGAAGTACGGAGACAGGTAGCCGCGGTCGAACTGCATGCCTTCGACGACGTCCAGCGTCGTCTCCAGGCCCTTGGCCTCCTCCACCGTGATGACGCCCTCCTTGCCGACCTTCTCCATCGCGTCCGCGATGATCTGGCCGATGGTGGCGTCGCCGTTGGCGGAGATGGTGCCAACCTGCGCGATTTCCTTCTTGTCCTTCGTCGGCTTCGCCAGCTTCTTCAGCTCCGCGACGATGACCGCGACGGCCTTGTCGATGCCGCGCTTGATGTCCATCGGGTTGTGCCCGGCGGCCACCAGCTTCGCGCCCTCGCGGAAGATGGCCTGCGCCAGCACCGTGGCGGTGGTGGTGCCGTCACCGGCGACGTCGGAGGTCTTGGACGCGACCTCCTTCACCATCTGCGCGCCCATGTTCTCGAACTTGTTCTCCAGTTCGATTTCCTTCGCCACCGTCACACCGTCCTTGGTGATGGTGGGCGAGCCGAAGCTCTTCTCGATGACGACGTTACGGCCCTTGGGGCCGAGGGTCACCTTGACCGCGTCGGCCAGGATGTTGACGCCACGGAGAATGGCCTCGCGGGCGCGTACGTCGAAAAGCAGTTCCTTCGCCATGATGGGAATTCCTTGAGTGAAGGGGTGGGGGACGGATTACTTCTCGATGACGCCGAGCACATCCTCCTCACGGAGGATGAGGTGCTCCTCGCCGTCGAGCTTGATCTCGGTCCCGGCGTACTTGCTGAAGAGGATGGTGTCGCCGGCCTTGATGTCGAGGGGACGCACCTTGCCGTCCTCCTGCACCTTGCCGTTGCCGACGGCGATGACCTTGCCCTCGAGGGGCTTCTCCTTCGCCGTGTCCGGGATGAAGAGGCCGCCCTTGGTCTTGTTCTCCTCGGCGACCCGCTTGACGATGAGCCGATCCTGCAGGGGACGAATCTTCATGGTCTGCTCCTTGATGGGCGCCCACCGTCCGGGGTCTCCGGACGGCTCTCGGCGCCACTGGGGGTTGAAAAGGGCCGTGACGACCCGCGGCATTTAGCACTCACACCTTGCGAGTGCTAACGCCTAGGCGCGGCGGATAATAACCAGCGAAGTCGACCCGTCAAGCGACGCTGACTGCCCGTGCCCCGACATGCCAACCGTCTGGCATTGCTGCTCTTTTCCCCGCCGCGCACGACGCCGTGGAAGGACGCCCGCTCGTCGCCCCGCACGTGGAAATTGGCACTCGGGGTGGTCGAGTGCCAGCGCAAGTGCTTGGAATCATTGAAAGCGGGTTTTGCGACGAGGAGGGTCGATTGCTACCGTTCCCTTATTCCCGAAGGCGCCGTCGGCCGGGTGGAAGGACGGGAGTGTCGATGAGTCAACTGGTGGCGTCCCTGTCGCTGAAGGAGTTCTTCAAGTCGCTCCTGGACGAGGTCACTTCGCGCCAGCGCGTCTCGCTGGAAGAGGTGACGGAGTTCTATCTGGTGAACCTGCTGGCGGACTTCGCCAGCACCGACATGCTGTTCGACCGCCAGGAGGACGGCCGCAAGGGCCGCGAGCCCCTGGCGCTGCTCTACCACCAGGCGCTGCAACAGGAGCGCGAGGCGCGCATCCGGACGCTGCGGCGGCTGGGGGATGTCTCCCTCTACACCGTGGGCTTCTTCTCCGGCGCGCTCCAGGGCGGAGTGGTGGGGCCGGACTACTACATCCAGATGGGAGGCACGGCGTACGGCCAGGTGGCGGACCTGTCCCCTCGGGCGGGCTTCGCGGGGGTGTACCGGGAGCTGCACGACAAGTTCCGCTCGGTGGTGGAGGTGCTGGAGGAAATCTCGGCGCGAGGCATGGTCCGGGCCGGGCCCTCCGGGGCGTTGAAGGTCTACGAGTCGTGGGCGCGCACGGGCAATGACCGGCTGGAGCGCGTGCTGGTGGACGCGGGGATGATGCCGAACGCGAAGGGACAGCTCCCCAACTAGCCGTGGCACGGAGGTCGCGATGATTGGCCGCGTTCAGGACCACCTGGAGGCCATCTATGGCTTCACGTGCGAGGCTCGGGCGGAGGTCTTCGTGGTGGACACGGAGGCCGCCGTCCAGTTGGGCGCCACGGGGCGCAGTGACGAGGAGCTCCTGGTGCACGAGTCGGGGGACGCGCTGGAGATGGCGCTGTACCTGTCCCCCGCGCTGCTCGACAGGCTGAAGCCCTACGAGGCCGGGCCGCTGGGGTATCTGCTGGATGGAGACCTCGCCGGCTACTGCCAGGTGGCCGAGGGCGTCAGCCACTTCCTCTACATGGCGCACACGGCGGCGCACGGGCGGACGGTGTCCCTGCTGGAGCTGGAGGCCCAGGCGGAGGTGGACAAGTTCGCCATCTGCC
>NZ_JABUMQ010000344.1:0-11515 GCF_013336645.1 Myxococcus sp. CA039A
CACCCAACCGGTGCTCACCCTCCGTCTCCCCCGCCGTGTCCCACGCATACGTGTACGGAGCCTCCAGCACCGCGAGCACCTCTCCGTCCCGGAGCAACTCCACACGGTCCGGACGGTGCCCCGTCACCTCCAGGCCGAGGTCCAAGACCCCCCTCGTGTAGGCCGTCGCCTCGGGCGTGCGGATGCGCACCTCGCCCTGGACGGGAGTGATGCCCGGCACGTCGATACAGGCCGGCGCGGACAGGAGAACGGCTACCACCCAGGGCGGCAGGACAGGTCTTGGAGTGCTCATCGTGTGGTGTCAGTGCAGGCCGCGTTCCGTTGCCCACCAGACAGTCGCATGCCCATAACAGCCCTCTCCCGCTTCCTCCAAACCACCCCAACCCCTTGCTTTCAGGCCCAGACCCACCGGCGCGGAGTCGTTCCACTTCGGGTGGAACCTCCACGGCTCCGTCTCGGCGCTGGACTCCCGTCCGTGCTCCGGAACCGCTCTGCCGCCCGCTCTCCGGGGGAGCCCCCTGGGGCACGAGGCACTCGCCACCTTCATCCCCATCTTCGCTCAGGGCCAGGAGCCGCCAGCGCGCCGGCTCGCCCAACGGAGGCCAGGGAACATGAAACGGGCATGGAAGAACCGCGTCGTCGTCATCACCGGAGCGTCCAGCGGCATCGGCCGCGCCACCGCGCTCGCCCTCGCGAAGAAGGGCGCCCACCTCGTGCTCGCCGCCCGCCGCGAGGAGCCGCTCGAGGACCTCTCCCGTGAGTGCGTCTCCCTCGGCGTCCGCGCCGTCGCCGTCCCCACCGATGTCTCGGATTCCGCCTCCGTGCAGGCGCTCGCCCAGGAAGCCGTGCGAGCCTTCGGCCGCTTCGACGCGTGGATCAACAACGCCGGCGTCTACCTCATGGGCAGCCTGGAGGAGACCCCCGACGACGCCTTCCGCCAGCTCATGGAGACCAACTTCTTCGGCACCGTCAGCGGCACCCGAGCCGCCGTGACGCAGTTCCGCCGCCAGGGCCACGGCACCCTCGTCAATGTCTCCTCATCCTTCGGCTCCGTCACCGCCCCCTATGTCAGCGCCTACGTCGCCTCCAAACACGCCGTGCGAGGCTTCACCGCCTCCGTCCGCCAGGAACTCCTCGATACCGGCATCCACGTCTGCACCGTGATGCCCGCCGCCATCGACACGCCCCTGTGGCACCACACGGCCAACTACACCGGCTGGCGCGTGCGCCCCGTGGAGCCCGTCTACACCCCCGAACGCGTCGCCCGAGCCATCCTCCGCGTCCTGCGCCAACCCCGCGCCGAAGTCCTCGTCGGCCCCGCCGCCCGCGCCTTCGCCGCCATGCACGGCCTGATGCCGCGGACCTTCGAGCGCACCATGCACGGCGCCACCGAGGCCCTTCACTTCGAGGACGAACGTCAGGGCGCCACCCCCGGCAGCCTGTTCCACCCCATGTCCGAGGGCACCGCCACGTCCGGCGGCTATCACTCCCGGAGCAAGCAAGCCCTGTGCCGCCTGCTCTTCGCCGGGGGACTGGTCGCCACGGCCGCTCTCTTGGGGAGGAGGGAGGCTCGGGGGCGGCTTGGCGCGCGCGTCGCCCACGCACTAGGGGTGTGAGACTCACATTGTCGTCACGGGCCTGGTCCATCGCGGGCCCGTGACCGGGCCATGACACGGCCCGGGGAAAGTCCCGCCGCCATGACCGACATCGCTGTCCTCGTCAATCTGCGTGCACGCCGGGGCTCCGAGGGAGTCGGCGGCCTGGTGCAGCGTTTCCTCCCCAAGGCCCGACTGGCGCTCACCCGCTCGCTCGAAGAGGCCCGGCACTGGATTTCCGAGCTGCGTCCCAACCCGCCCTCGCTCCTGCTGGCCGGAGGCGGTGACGGCACCATCACCGGTCTGCTCAACGAACTGCGCGCGGCGGGCGTGGCCCTGCCGGCCATTGGCGTGCTCCCCATGGGCACTGGCAACGCCTGGGCGCGCGTCACGGGCGCCCCCCGTCCCGCCGTGGCGCTCAAGCAGATCGCCGCGATGCGCGAAGTCCTGCCGCCCACGCGTCCCTTCTCCCTGGTGCGCGTGGAGGGCAAGGTGGCCCCCTTCGCCGGTACGGGCTGGGACGCGGAGATGATTCAGGACTTCAAGGATCAGCTCTCCGCCGCGGGTCCGCTGCGCAGCCAGCAGGCGGGCCTGCGCGGCTACCTCACCGCGATGTTCACCCGGACGGTGCCTCGGCACATGTTCGGCTCCGGCACCCCCCGGGTGTCCGTCTACAACGTGGGCGAGCCCGCCCTCACCGTGGATGCTCGCGGCAACGTGATTCCGGTGCCCAACAGTGAGAAGGGCGCGCTCCTGTACGAAGGGCCCGCGGGCGTGGCCGGCGCCGCCACGACGCCCGAGTGGGGGTTTGGCTTCAAGGCCTTCCCCTTCGCCCAGACGGTGCCGCACCGGCTCTCCGTGCGCGTCTACAGCGCCGGCGTGCTGGAGGCCACGCGCAACATGTTCAAGCTGTGGCGCGGCGAGCACCCGCTGCCGCACATGCATGACTGGTTCGTCCAGCGCCTGCGCATGGACTTCGACCGCGACGTGCCCTTCCAGATGGGCGGCGACGTCATCGGCATGCGTCGCTCGGTGGAGTTCGACCTGGCCGAGGAGAGCGTCCAGCTCGTCGACTGGCGCAAGCTGTCCCGCATGGTCCAGGTGTAGCCCAGCGCGCTCTCGTTGACTCGGGTGTGCTCCGGACACTATGCCGGTGCGCCGTGAGCTACACCTACGAGTACCCGAGACCTTCGTTGACGGTGGACTGCGTCGTCTTCGGCCTGGACGACGATGACCTGAAGGTGCTGCTCATCCAGCGCGGGGTGGAGCCCTTCGAGGGCCGCTGGGCGCTGCCGGGCGGCTTCGTGAAGCTGGACGAGTCGCTCGAGGCCGCCGCGCGGCGTGAACTGGAAGAGGAGTCCGGTCTGCGCCCCGGGCACCTGGAGCAGCTCTTCACCTTCGGCGAGCCGGACAGGGACCCTCGGGGTCGGGTCATCACCGTGGCGTACTTCGCGCTGGTGAAGCTCAGCGCCCACGCACTGCGCGCCGCCACCGACGCTCGCGAGGCCGCGTGGTTCTCCGTCTGGGATACGCCCAAGCTGGCGTTCGACCACGCGGACATCCTCAACACCGCGCTGCAGCGCCTCAAGGGCAAGGTGCGCTACCAGCCCATCGGCTTCGAGCTCCTGCCGCCCAAGTTCACCCTCACCCAGCTCCAACGCCTGTACGAGGTCGTGCTGGAGCGCGAGCTCGACAAGCGCAACTTCCGCAAGAAAATCCTGGCCATGGACCTGCTGGAGGAGCTGGACGAGGTGGAGCAGGACGTCTCCCACCGCGCCGCGCGCCTCTACCGGTTCGACCACAAGAAGTACCGCCAGCTCGAGAAGGCCGGCTTCAACTTCGAACTCTGACGCCCCGCTGTCCACCCGCGCACGGAGGCCCTGTCCTCCCGTCCGGCCTCCCATTGCATTGACACAGTGTCGTTCGGACACTATGTTGGTGTCGTAGATACACGAACCCGGAGCGAGGCTCCGCGGGACAGCGCCACCAGAGGAGAGGCGCGGCCCGTGGAGTCCCTCTTCGGGGAGCGTGGGAGGCCGCCGCTCCCGGGGAGCCCGGGGGACAGGGCGCGTCACCTTGTCGCACCTTCGCCGTGCCGAGCCCGTTCGCGGGCCACGGGAGAGCCATGTCCTCGCTTCCCTTCGATGTCGCCGCCGCCTCCGTGCAGGGCCGGGAGCATGCGAGGGCGGGGCGCAACAACCAGGATGCTTGGTGCGTGCGCGCGAGTGAGCACGGGCTGGTGGCGGTGGTGGCGGACGGTTGTGGCAGCCAGCCGTGCAGTGAGCTGGGCGCGCAGCTCGGCGTGCGGCGGGTGGCGCAGGCGGCGCTGGTGCGACTGGCGGAAGACGGGCGTGTGGATGAAGCCGGGTTCCTTCCCGGGCTGCGAGAGGACGTGCTGTGTCTGTTGAGTGAGCTCCGGCGGGAGCTCGGTCGCGACACCCTGGGGGACTTCCTCTTCACGGTGGTGGGCGCGGTGCTGACGCCCTCTCACACGCTCGTCTTCTCCGCGGGAGATGGGGTGTGGTGCCTCAACGGCGAGGTGCGGGTGCTGGGGCCCTTCGCGAACAATGCACCGCCCTATCTCGCCTATGCCTTGTCGAGTGGAGCCCAGACGCCGCTCGTCGCGCAGGCCCTGGTGCCCACGCAAGACGTGCGGGTGTTGATGCTCGGGACGGATGGAGTCTCGGACCTGGCGAAGCTGGCGGAGGCGCGCCTTCCCGCGAGCGATGAGCGGGTGGGGGAGCTGTCGCGGTTCTGGACGGAGGACCGCTACTTCACGAACCCGGATGCGCTGCGGCGCCGGCTGGCGATGCTCAACCGAGAGCACGTGCGCGCCGACTTCGAGGCACGGCGCCTGGAGCGAGCGCCGGGCCTGCTCGCGGACGACACGACGATGGTGGTGCTCCGTCGCCGCATGGGGAGGGCGTGACGCCATGGACCTCTGGCTCGAAGGCAAGAAGGTGCGGCTCAATCCCGCGAAGGCGCTGGGCAAGGGCGGCGAAGCGGATGTGTTCGACCTGGGCAAGGGGCGTGCGCTCAAGGTGTTCAAGCAGCCCGAGCATGCAGACTACACGGGGCTCGCCGTCGAACAGGCCGCCGCCCGTGTTCGCCTGGACGAGCATCAACGCAAGCTGCGCGCCTTTCCCATGGGCCTGCCGGGGCGGGTGGTGACGCCGCAGGCGCTCGCCACGGATTCCACGGGACAGAGGGTGCTGGGCTACGCCATGCGCAAGCTGGACGGCGTGGAGTCCCTGCGTCGCTTCGGCGAACCCTCGTTCCGCCGCGTCGGTGCCACGTCCGCTCGCGCAGTCGAAGTGCTGTGTGGGCTGCATCGGACGCTCGCCGGGGTGCATGCCTCGGGCGTGGTGGTGGGCGACTTCAACGATTTGAACGTGCTGGTGACGGGGCACGCGGACGCGCACCTCATCGACGCGGACAGCTTCCAGTTCGGAGGCTTCCTGTGCTCGGTGTTCACCGAGCGCTTCCTCGACCCGGTGCGCCTGGGCGGCGCGACGAGCCTCATCCCCACGCAGCCCGCGTCGGAGGCGAGTGATTGGTATGGCTTCACCGTGGCCGCGATGCAGTCGCTCCTGTGCGTGGGGCCTCACGGTGGGGTGTACCGGGCGAAGTCCCCGGCGGCGCGGGCGACTCCGGCGGGGCGGCTGCTCCAGCGCATCACCGTCTTCCATCCGGAAGTGCAGTACCCGAAGCCCGCGCTCCCGCTGCGCACGCTGCCGGATGACGTGCTCCACCACCTTCACCGCGTCTTCGTGGAGGACCTGCGCTGCGTCTTCCCGCTGCCCCTGCTGGAGGGCCTGCGCTTCACCGCGTGCGCGTCGTGCGGCGTCGAACATGCGCGGAGCGCCTGCCCCACGTGTCAGCCCCACGCGGTGGCGGCGAGCACACCCGTCACCTCGACGCGCGGTCAGGTGACGGCGACGCACCTGTTCTCCACGCGCGGTGTCCTGGTCCACGCGAGCGTGGAGGAGGGAGTCCCACGCTGGCTGTACCACGCGGACGGCGCCTATCGGCGCGAGGACGGACGTGTGGCCTTGCGCGGACCGCTGGACCCCTCCCTGCGCTGGTCGCTGCAAGGGGACGCGACGCTGGTGGGACGCGACGGGGTGGTGGCGGTGCTCGTCCCGGAACGAGCGCCCGAGCGACTGAGCGTGGACGCCCCCGAGGGACGCCCGGCCTTCGCCGCCAATGCGAGACATCGTTACTGGGCGGTGGGCGGCGGACTGTGGCGCGACGGCGCGCATGGCCAGGAGCGCATCGGCGATGTGCTGGAGGGACAGACGCGCTTGTTCGTGGGGCCCCGCTTCGGCCTGGGGTTCCACCGCGCGGGGGGACTGAGGGGCGCGTTCGTCTTCGATGCGGAGCGTCTGGGATTGCGAGACGGACTCGTGTTGCCGTGGCCCTCGGGACAGCTCGTGGACGCGGACTGTGTCTTCGACGGGGCGCTCGCGTGGCTGTTCCTCGCGGAGGAAGCGGCGGGGCGCACACGGCACCACTGCGTGGCGGTGGGCTCGGACGGCGTGGTGCGCGCGAGCGGCGTGGCGGAGGCGGGGGATGGCTCGTGGCTGGGCGGAGCGTTCCGGAGCGGACGGTGCGCGGTGGGGGAGGCGCTGTTCTGCGCGACGGATGCGGGCCTCACCCGTGTGGAGTCACGGCAAGGCCGGCTGGAGGCCGTGCGCGAGTTTCCGGATGCCGAGCCCTTCGTGGACTCGGGTTGTCAGCTCCTGCTGACTCGGCAGGGGTTGTTGGTGGTGGGCAGGCAGGACCTCACCACGCTGCGGATGGCGTGAGCGGACACATTGAGTTCTTCACATGGGGGTAGCGCGATGAAGAAGCACCTGAAGGAACTTCCGATGCCTGGCTTCTACCGGGCGGACCACGCGGGCCAGTACAGCTACGGCCCGGACGCGGGAAGGCTGCAACTGGAGGCGGGCGCGTGGCGGGGCGCGCATGGAGTCACTTCGGCGGCGGCGGATGGGTTCAACCTGCACCTGTTGCTCATCGACGTGCAGAAGGACTTCTGCTTCCCGGAGGGCTCGCTCTACGTCGCGGGGCGCAGCGGACGCGGAGCGGTGGACGACAGCCGCCGAATCGCTGAGTTCATCTACAAGAACCTGGGCACGCTGACGAACGTCACGGCGACGCTGGACACCCACTTCGCGTACCAGATTTTCTTCCCGTCCTTCTGGGTGGACCAGGATGACAAGCCACTCACGCCGTACCGCGAGGTGACGCGCGAGCACATCGAGCGCGGGCAGGCGCGGCCCAACCCCGCGATGGCGAAGTGGCTGTGCGGCGGCAACTACCCCTGGCTGCTCAAGCAGGTGAAGTACTACTGCGAGGAGTTGGAGCGCGCGGGGAAATACACCCTGTACCTGTGGCCGCCGCACTGCCTCCTGGGAGGCGACGGACACGCGCTGGCGGGCGTGGTGCAGGAGGCGCGGCTGTTCCACTCGTACGCGCGCGGCATGCAGTCCTGGGCGGAGGTGAAGGGCGGCAACCCGTTGACGGAGAACTACTCCGTGCTGCGGCCGGAGGTGATGGGCCGGCATGACGGCCAGCCGCTGGCACAGCGCAACACCCAGTTCCTCAAGACGCTGCTGACGGCGGACGCGGTGGTGATTGGCGGCCAGGCCGCGAGCCACTGCGTGAAGAGTTCCATCGACGACCTGCTCGGAGAAATCGTCGCGCAGGACGCGGCGCTGGCTCGCAAGGTGTATCTGTTGACCGACTGCATGTCCGCGGTGACGGTGCCCGACGGCAAGGGCGGCTTCGCGGCGGACTTCACCCCGCAGGCGGACGCGGCCCTGAAGCGTTTCGCGGATGCGGGCATGCACCTGGTGAAGTCCACGGACCCGCTGACGAGCTGGCCGGACCTGCGCATCGGCTGAGCTGTCTTTTCATCACGCATATCAAGACCCGACCTTGCTCCGAAGAGAGCGGGCGGGCGGAGCCCTGCCCTCGGACCGGGGGAGAAAGTGAGCTGGACATGAGCAGCACGAGCAAGTCGACGTGGGGTGGCCAGACGGCGGTGACGAAGCTCTTCGAGGATGCGCACGCGGAAGGGGTGTTGAGCCCCGCGGGATTGCAGGCGCTGTCGGTGGTGGACCTGGGCGCGCAAATCCAGGCGGGGCTCGGCGTGCGGGTGGAAGACGTGCAGGCCAGCGAGGTGGTGCTGGTGACGGTGATGCCAGACGACTCGGGGAGCATCTCCACGAGCGGACACACGAAGACGGTGTGCGATGGGCACAACCTGGTGCTCGACTCACTGCTGGCGAGCAAGCAGAAGGACGGCGTCCTCTTCCACACGCGCTACCTGAATGGCCACGTGCTCAATCCGTACCGGCCGCTGGAGGACGTGGTGCGGATGCACTCGAAGAACTACAGCGCGGACCAGGGCACGCCCCTGTACGACCAGGCGGTGGTGCTGCTGGGCACGGTGCTGGCGAAGTCCCAGGAGTTCAGCGGCAACGGCGTGCCGGTGCGAACGGTGACGTTGCTGATTACCGACGGCGCGGACATGCACTCGAGCCGCGCCACGGCGAGGGACGTGGCGGCGGTGGTGAACGACCTGCGTCGCGCGGAGAACCACATCGTCGCGGCGATGGGCATCGATGACGGGAGCACGGACTTCCGGCGCGTGTTCCAGGAGATGGGCATCGAGGACAAATGGATTCTGACCCCGGGCGAGACGGCGCAGGAGATTCGCGCGGCCTTCCAGGTGTTCAGCCAGTCCGCGGTGCGGGTGAGCCAGGGGGCCGCGAGCTTCAGCCGCACGGCCCTGGGTGGCTTCGGCCGGTGAGGCGCTATTCGTCCTCTTCTTCGATGTCGCTGAAGACGAACTGGGGCGTGTCGGACAGGGCTTCGAGCACGGCGATGCCCGGCCCAGCATCCATGACTCCTACGGCGTTCGTGTCGAGGTAGATTTCAATGTACCGGGCGTGCTCCAGGTCCTTGACGAGCCTCCAGCGGATGCCGCTTGGGGGAAGCATGTCGCCCTTGCGGTAGCAGGCGACCTCGAAGGAGACGGGGGTGGAGAGCCGTGCCGGGTCGCCTCGGAATATCCGGGCGATGCGTCCTTCCACCACGGCCTCGCCCGGGGTGACGGGCGGGAGCTTGACGCGGTCTACCTCGAGCTGGACGTGCAGCTTCGCATGCAGGGCGCTGCTGACATCGCGACGGGCATAGTCGTCAGGAGAGAGGGCCATGCCCAAAGCCTACCCTGACAAGGCCCGGAGAGGGTTTGCTCCCCGGGCCTGCTGACTCCTTGCGTGACTCAGTGAACGCGGGCGGGCGGCAGGTTGGACGGCACCAGGCCCACGGACTTGAGGCCCGCCGTCGGCGCGCACACCAGCGCCTTCAGGTCATCGGCGCGCCGCGTCAGGTCATCGAACGTGCGCACCGACTTCGTCACCGGGTCCGTCACCGTGGTGCCTCGCAGGTAGGGTGACAGCGCCGCCGTCGTCCCTCGCGTTCGAGGGGCCACATGGACGAACTCCGTCTGCGTCTCGCCCGCGTGGCAGCCGCTGCACGTGTTGAGGGAGAACTTGTGGCGCACCTCGTTCGCCACGTTCGGCGCGCGCCAGAAGAAGTCCAGCGGCACCAGCGAGTGGGCCGCCAGGAACGGGAAGCCCCCCATGCTGTCGGGCACCACATGCCGCTCCGCGAGCACGTCCGCGCTGTTCTCCGTCAGGAAGGTGGCCAAAAGCTGCGTGTTCTCGAAGTGCAGCGCCGGCGTCAGCTTCATCGTCGTCGGCATCAGGCCCAGCGGCGAGAGGATGAACTCGCGCATCTCCCACGGCTCCGCGAGCTCGATTTCATTGGTGCGAATCTGGTTCAGCGCGCTGCCCTCGTGCCGACCCGTCATCACCCCTCGCTTCGAGAAGCGGTCCGTGAGCGCCTGGAGCTTCGCGTTGTAGCCCGCGTTTCCAACCTTCAGCGTTCCCAGCTCATGCCAGTCCGTGGCCCAGCGCTGGATGGACTCCGGCGTGGTTCCGGGCAGGGCGTACTCGAGGATGATGGTGAACTCGAGCGGCACACCGCTCGGGTCCACCACGCCGAAGATGAAGCGCCCCTCTCCCGCCTGGAGACCCTGCTCGCGCAGGTCGATGCGGTTGACGATGGCCAGCAGCCGGAACGGCGCCGAGTTGAAGTCCAGCGGCGCCGACGGCCCACCACTGCGCGCCTCCCACGGCCCCAGCACGCGCGTCTGCATCTCCGGACGCGGCGGAATCTCCAGCCCGTTCACGTTCTGCTTCGCAAGCCACGTCTTCAGCCACGCGCGCACCATCGGCGACGGGTCCTGCCCACCGGCCAGCTCGCGCATCACCGTGCCGAAGTGCCACGGCCCACCGGGCGCCGTGCGCACCGGGTCCTCGACGACGGACAGCGCCGTAATCATCAGCTCGCTCGGCTTGTCGATGGTGCACTGGCTGGTGGGCTGGCACACCGTGCGCGACTCGCAGCCGTTGGCCGGCTTGCCGTCGCAGTCGTAGTAGCCCGGCGCGCAGGTGTGGCCACACGTCGCCGCCACGCAGACGCCGTCCGCATAGGGGCCGTCCTGGCAGGTGTTGCCGCAGGTGCCGCAGTGGTTCGGGTTCGCCGTCAGGTCCACCTCGCACCCGTTGGAGGAGCGGCCGTCACAGTCCGCGGTGCCCGGCGGGCAGCGGAGCTCGTACGCGGGCCCTTCCGCGCAGGTGGACACGTTGCCCGAGGCGTCCTTCGCCGCGAGGAACACGCGGTGGCTGCCGCCGGCTCCGAAGGGCGCGGTCGCGGTGAAGCGTCCCTCCGCGTCCGCCTGCACCGTGCGCGCGGGCGTTCCCGTGCACGCGACGTCGATGAAGATGCCCACGGTGGAATGGGGCTCGGCGGTGCCCGTGACGACGAGCTGTCGGCCGTCGTTCAGGTATTGCCACTTCACGTCCGTGACGCGGGGCGGGGCCGGCGGCGTGCCGTCGTTCTGGTACTCCAGGGGATTGGAGCAGGGCGAAGGCGTGGAGTAGCCGCCCGAGTCCTTGGCTCGCGCGGACACCGTCACCTTCTCGTCCCTGGCCACGTTCATCTGGGCGAAGAAGAAGCCGGCGCCATCCGCGGTCAGCGTCTGCTCCGCGGTGCCCTGGCAGGTGGCGTTCCTGAAAATCTCGACGGTGACGCGCGGCTCCGCGCGGCCGTTGAAGGTGGGCTGGAGGCTGCCGCCAGGTGAGCCCGGGCTGGTGCTGATCAGCACCGGAGCAATCCGTGGCGTGCCGTCGCCGTAGGGGTAGTCCACGGTGGGGCTGCAGGGCGAGCCATTGCCGACGTCGTCATAGGCGCGCGCGGACCAGGTGGCTCCGGGCGTCGTCGGGACATCGATGGGGACCTCGCAGTAGGCATCGCTGCCCGTGACAGTGCTCGCGACTTCCTGGCCGTAGCAGCCTGGGCCCTCGTACACGCGCACCGTGGCGCCTGCCTCGGTATGGAGGCTGAGGTTGCGCGGCCTCCCGATTCCGGCCTGCGTCCATGCGGGCGCGGGTGTCTCCGGAGGCGTGCGGTCCACGCGGACGGTGTTGCCGAGGCGGACGTTGTTGTCCTCGCGGGTCTCCGTGGCGGCGCCGTCTGGATCCACCCTCGCGCTCAGGAAGTAGCTGCCCTCGGGCGCGGCCCGCGCGCTCACCGAGACGGAGACTTCCCGACATTCGCCGGAGCGGAGGGAGAGGCGGGTGCTGGTGGCCAGGAGGATTTCGCTCGTGCCGGGAGCGGCGGTGGCGGTGAGGAAGAAGGAGGCCTCCGTCGAGCCGGCGCCGCCGCCCTCGTTGCAGAGGCGCGCCCGGGCTCGCAGCTCGCCCGCGCCGAGGGCCGAAGGGCCGGAGACGGACTCCACGTGGAAGTCGGGACCGCCGGACTCGGTGGGGTCGGGCTGGGTG
>NZ_JABUMQ010000345.1:0-11496 GCF_013336645.1 Myxococcus sp. CA039A
CAGCTGCACCTGGTGCCGCTCCATCACTCTCAGGGCACGCAGGAGGGTGTCTGTGGGAAAAACGGTGGCGATGAAGGACGACAAAGCTTCCTTGATTGCCCTGTTTTGCCGCATCCAGTTTCCTCCGGACCGTTATACCTACATCTCCTTGCAACGGCCCTGCCGGCTGGGATGACCACCCAGCAATGGACACGGCAACGGGCGGCGGACCGGCTTAGAGTGGGGGGGTGACACGGAGACAGGTGGCGCGGCTGGGGCGGATGGCGGACCTCTTCTCGCGGACGATGAGCCGGGGAAAAGAGGGGTTGCTGACGCTGACGTTCCGCCCGGACGAGCTGTACCGGGTGCCCACGGACGACGGCGCGGCCATCGCCATGGGGCGCTACCACGCTCGGGGAGAGCGCCGGTACGCGGAGCCCGTCATCCTCTGCCACGGGCTGGGCGCCAACCGCTTCCACCTGGACTTCGACGAGCACTACAGCATGGCGCGCTACCTGGCGCGGGCGGGCTTCGAGACGTGGGTGCTGGAGCTGCGCGGGCGGGGGCTGGCGGGCGACTGCTCGGACTTCAACTTCGACGACCAGGCGGAGCACGACGTGCGCACCGCCCTGCGCACCGTGGTGTCCACGGGGGCGAAGGAAGTGCTCTGGGTGGGGCATTCCAAGGGTGGCCTCACGCTGTACGCCCACCTGGCCAAGAACCCGCAGGCCCCGGTGCGGGCCGCGGCGATTCTGGGCAGCCCCTTCACCTTCGCGGTGCAACCGGGGCTTCGCACCTTCATCCAGCGCGTGGAGCCGCTCTTGCGGCTGAAGGTCATCCCCACCGGCCGAGTCACCAGCATCGCGCTGCTGGGCGCGCCGCCGGGCCCGCTGAGCCGGTACATGATGCTGGCGGAGAACATGGAGCCGGAGGTCGTGCGGCGCGCGCTGGCCAACGTGCCGGCCAACATCTCCGGCGGCGTGGGCCGCCAGTTCGCCCGCTGGATTTCCACCAACCGCTTCACCACGTACGACGGGGGCTTCGACTACCGCGAGTCCCTGGCGGGGGTGAAGATTCCCGTCCTGCTCCTGGCGGGCAGCAAGGACCTCCTGGCCCCGCCCATGTCGGTGGCGCGGGCGAAGGAGGCGCTGGGGGGCCCGGTGAAGTTCCTCGTGGCCGGGCGAGGGCACGGCTTCGGCGCGGACTACGGGCATGCCGACCTGGTGCTGGGCCGCCGGGCACCGGACGAAATCTTCCCCCTGGTGGAGGCGTTCCTCTCCGCGCACGCCACCCGGCCGTGAGACGGCACACAGGCGACGGGACTCCGGGTTGTCCGGGCCCCCTTGGCGTGCTACCCGGAAGCCCCTCCCCATGAGTCTGTCCCCCCGCCTCCTCACCCTCGCCCTGCTGGCGCCCGCCGCGTGCGGGAAGGCCCCGGGCGAGGTGCCCGCCGGGCAGGCGGTGATGGACCTGCGCCACACGCGACGGACGGACGGACGGGCGGTGGCGCGCTGGAGCGGCGATGCCGTGACGGCGGAGGAGCTGACCGAGCGCTTCCTGGAGATGAGCCCCGCGCTGCGCGAGCGCTACGTGGAGCCCCGCGCCCGGCGTGAGTACGTGGAGTCGCTGGCCCGGTTTGATTTGCTGGTGCGCGACGCGCTCGCCCAGGGACTCCAGGACGACCCCGAGGTGGTGGAGGCCACGCGGCGCGCGCTGGTGGGCCGGCTGATGCGCTCGCGACTGGAAGAGGCGCGAGTGACTGTCACCGACGCGGAGCTGGCGGAAGCCTATGCCGCGCGCAAGGACGACTTCGTGCGCCCGGAGGCCCTGCGCCTGTCCCATGTCTTCCTCGCCGCGCCGCGGGCCGATGCCGCCCGGGAGAGCGCCGCGAAGGGTGAGGCACAGGCCCTGCTCGCCCAGGCGAAGGCGCTTCCGGCGGAGGACTTCGGGGGCTTCGGGAAGCTGGCGCGCGAGCACAGCCAGGAGCCGCGCACCGCGCCGCTGGATGGCGACATGCGCTTTCTCTCCGACGAGGCGCTCGCGCGCGAGTACGGAGCCGAGGTCGCCCAGGCCGCTCGCGCCCTGAAGACCGAGGGCGAGCTGAGCGGTGTGGTGCGGACCGACACGGGGCTCCACGTGCTCAAGCTGCGCGCGCGCAGGCCCGCGCTGGACCTCTCGCTGGACGACGTGCGCGAGGAGTTGCGCGTGCGCCTGGAAGGCGAGAAGCGCACCCGCGCGTGGGGCGAGTACCTGGCGCGCGTGGAGAAGCAGTTGTCGCTGTCGGTCGACACGGACGCGCTGGCCCGGGTGCCAGTGGACGTCCAGGCCCCCATGCGCAAGCCGTCGAGCCCGCTGCCGGGCACGGTGCCCGCGCCATGAGGGCCCGCTTGCCAGCTTGGGGGGCCATCCCCACCTTTGGGAGTCGCCCCCACCCTTCCCCCAGGACTCCGCGCATGCGTCTTTCTCCCACCCGCGCTCCCCTGCTGTCCCTGGTGCTCGCCCTGGCGCTGAGTCAGGGGTGCAACACGCCCGTCAAACTGACGCCCGACGACACGGTGGTGGCCACCGTGAATGGCGAGGTCCTCTCCCGCGTGGACTTCGAGCAGGAGCTGGGCCGGGAGCTGGCCTCCACGGAGGCCTCCCAGCGCACGCCGGAGGAAATCGAGCCCTTCAAGCGCACGCTGCTGGACACGTACATCCACCGGATGCTGCTGCTCCAGGCGGCGCGGAAGAACAACGTCACCGTCACCCCGGAAGAGGTGGACCGGGGCGTGCTGCGGCTGTCGGGCGACTACCCGGCGGGCAACTTCAACGAGGTGCTCGCCCAGGGCCAGCTGTCCATGTCGGAGCTGCGCGCGCGCGAGGCCAGCCGGCTGACCATCGAAAAGCTCTTCGCCAGCCACGTCTACGCCCGCGTGGGGGTGACGGAGGAGGAGCTGCGCGCGTACTACGCGGCGCACGAGGCCGAGCTGAACGAGAGCGAGCAGGTGCACGCCGCGCAAATCGTGGTGAAGGGCCTGGACGAGGCCCGGCGGCTCCAGACGCAGCTCAAGTCGGGCAAGAAGTTCTCGGACCTGGCGCGCAGGTACTCGCTGAGCGCGGACGCCAAGGTGGGGGGCGACCTGGGGTTCTTCCCCCGAGGACAGATGCCGCCCGCCTTCGACGAAGTGGTATTCAAGCTCGGGGTCGGGCAGGTTTCGGACGTGGTGTCCACCGAGTACGGCTACCACCTGTTCAAGGTGCTGGAGCGCAAGCCCGCGCGGAAGCGGGACTTCGCCGAGGCGCGTCAGTGGGTGGAAGCGAAGTTGATGGAGCAGAAGCGCACGGAGGCGCAGGACGCCTTCGAGAAGGAACTGCGGGACAAGGCGCAGGTCCAGGTGAATGAGACCACGCTGCAGGCCATCCGCGGACAGCCCGCGGCACTCCCGCAGGCAGCGAAGTGACGGAATCGTGGGCCCGGCGGACTGTTGGACGGGCCCGGTGTGGTGCGGAAGGATGCACGGAATGAAGAAGCTGGTGGCATTCGTCGCTGCGGCGGCGCTCCTGGGGGGCGCCACGTCGGCGCGCGCGGAGCTGGTGGACAAGGTGGCCGCGGTGGTGAACCGCGACGTCATCGCACTGTCGGAGGTTCAGCAGCGCGCGGCGCCGGAGGTGTCGCGCCTCAATGACCCCGACCCGCGCAAGCGCGCCGAGCAGCGCGCGCAGCTCATGAAGACGGCGCTCGACACCCTCATCGGCGAGAAGCTGATGGAGGCCGAAATCACGGAGATGGGCATCTCCGCGACCGAGGGCGAGGTGGACGAGCTCGTCAATGACGTGCGCAAGCAGAACAACATCACGGACCCGGCGCAGTTCGAGCAGGTGCTCGTCGCCGAGGGCCTGACGATGGCCACGTACCGGGACATGCTGCGCAAGCGCATCCTCCGGGACCGGCTCCTGCGCATGAAGGTGGGCCCCAAGGTGAAGGTCACCGAGGAGGACCTCAAGGCCGCCTACAACCAGTACGCCCGCGCGGAGAGCGAGGACATGGAAGTCCACGCGCGCCACATCCTGGTCGCCGTGGACCCGAAGGCCACCGAGGAGCAGGTGGCCGCCGCGCGCAAGAAGGCGGAGGGCATTGCCCAGGAGGCCCGTCGCGAGGGCATGGACTTCTCCGCCCTGGCGCGCGCGCGCAGCGAGGGCCCCAGCGCCGCGGACGGCGGAGATTTGGGCTGGTTCAAGCGCGGCGTCATGGTGCAGGCGTTCGAGAAGGTCGCCTTCAACCTCAAGGATGGCGACGTCAGCGAGCCGGTGCGCACCAACTTCGGCTGGCACATCCTGAAGGTGGAGGAGCGCCGCTCCGTCGCCGCGACGACCTACGAGGAGATGCGTCCGAAGCTGGAGGGGAAGCTGCTCCAGGAGAAGACGGACAAGTTCCTGGACCAGTACGTCACGGAGCTGAAGCAGAAGGCCAGCATCGACGTGAAGATGTAGCCTGTCGTCCCCACGCGGGGGATGCTCGCCACCGTGAGCCTCCCCCTCGTCGGTATCTCCCTGGGTGATGTGTCGGGCATCGGGCCGGAGGTGACGGCCGCGGCCCTGGCGCTCCCCGCCGTGCGTCGCGCGCTCATCCCCGTCGTCTTCGGGGATGGGCCCACGCTGGAGCGCTTCCCCTTCTTCCGCCGCCATGCGCGCGTGGAGCCCTCCGCCCTGGGCCGCGTCGAGTCCCCCACCGTCGTGGTGGTGACTCAGCTGGCGGCCAAGGACCGCGTCCCGGGCAAGCCCTCGCGCGAGGGCGGCCGCGCGCAGTACGCGTACGTGACGGCGGCGATTGACGCCATGCGCGCGGGACACGTGGACGCGCTGTGCACGGCGCCGGTGTCCAAGGAGGGGATTTCGCGCGCGGGCATTCCCTTCATGGGCCACACCGAGGTGCTGGCCGAGGCCTTTGGCGTGGACGTCATGATGATGATGGACGGGCCGCGCGTGCGCATCGCCCTGGCCACCAACCACGTCCCCATCTCCGCGCTGTCCAAGCTGCTCACCGTGGAGGGCCTCACCGCGCGGCTCAAGCTCTTGTCACGCAGCCTCGCGCCCGTGGTGGTGGGACGCAGGCCTCGCATCGCCGTGCTCGGGCTGAATCCTCACGCGGGCGAAGGGGGCCTGTTGGGGCGCGAGGAGGTGGAGGTGATTGGCCCCGCCATCCGCAAGGCACGCGCGGCGAAAGTCGATGCACACGGGCCGATTCCGGCGGACGGCCTCTTCGCGAGACCCGATGAAGTGGGCGCGCGGTACGACGCGGTGCTGGCGATGTACCACGACCAGGGACTCATCCCCGCGAAGGCGCTCGACTTCGAGCGCACCGTCAACGTGACGCTGGGACTGCCGGTGCCGCGCACCTCGCCGGACCACGGCACGGCCTACGCGATTGCCGGCAAGGGGCAGGCGAGCTGCGTGCCCATGGCGGAGGCGCTGCTCAAGGCCGCGCAGCTCGCTCGGCCTCCCGCGCGAGGTGGTCGGCCAGGTCCTCGCCGTCCTTCTCCGCGTCGATGAGCTTCACCTCGGAGCCCACGCCGCTCGGGGGAATCACCAGCACGCTGACCTTGTCGAGCGGGCATTCGCCCAGACAGCCCGAGGAGAACACGCGGGTGCTCGGTCCCAGGCCCCGCGCGGCCACGGCTTCCCGGATGCGGCGCGGCAGATCCACGCCCCCCAGGCGAGGGTCCAGGCGCACCGAGCAGTTGTGGCAGACGTGCAGCTCGGTCGGCTGGGAGTCCGGTGCGGCCTCGGGTGGAGGGGGTGTGCGCATCGCCTGGAAACATAAGGCGGATGAGACTCCGCCGCCGTAAGCTGGAGCGTGGGTGCCGAGGGGCGCCCACACCCGGAAAGACGACGTCACCCTCCTGGATCCGCGTTGAACCTCAGGTTCCTGGCGAGTTCCTTCCACGGCCCATGCACGGGTGAGGGCCGACCTTGAGGGACTTTTCGATGGGAATCAGAAACACGAGTCGCAGGTCATGAAGGCGCCTTTCGGCAGAGACCTGACGACAGGCAGCATCCCCCGACACCTGGTGGCCTTCTCCATCCCGATGTTGATGGGGAGCTTCCTTCAAACGGCATACAGCTTCATCAACGCCATCTGGGTGGGCCGGTTCCTGGGCACAGAGGCGCTGGCGGTGGTGACGGTGAGCTTCCCCGTCGTCTTCGTCCTGTTCTCCATCGGCATGGGCCTCACCATGGCGACGAGCATCCTGGTGTCGCAGAACTACGGCGCCCGGAGGATGGACGAGCTGCGCAAGGTGGTCGACAGCTCCACGGTGCTCATCTACTCGCTGGGCGTGGTGCTCACGCTGCTGGGCGAGTGGCTGGCGCCGACCATCCTCACGCTGATGGACACGCCGCCGGAAATCCATGCGGAGTCCGTCAGCTACCTGCGCATCTTCCTGTTGTCGATGCCCCTGGGCTTCGGATTGTTCCTCACGCGCAGCCTGCTGCAGGGCGTGGGTGACTCGAAGACGCCGCTGTATTTCCAGGCGGGCTCCGTCCTGCTCACCACGGTGCTGGACCCGGTGCTGATGTTCGGCTGGCTCGGGTTGCCCAAGCTGGGATTGAACGGCACGGCCTGGGCCACGGTGGTGTCGCAGCTGCTGGCGCTCATCACGCTGCTCATCTATCTGCGCATGAAGGATGTCCCCGTCGCGCCGCGCAGGCCACGGCTGGCGCACCTGGGGCCCACCACCTGGAAGACGCTGCGCATCGGCGTGCCGGCCGCTGTGCAGCAGTCGCTCGTGTCCATCGGCATGGTGTTCGTGACGGGACTGGTCAACGGCTTCGGCGAGGTGTCCACGGCGGCGTTCGGCGCGGCCTCGCGCATCGACCAGATTGCCTTCATGCCAGCGATGACGTTCGGCATGGCCGTGTCCACGCTGGCCGGACAGAACCTGGGGGCGGGCCGTTACGACCGCGTGCAGGAGATCTTCAAGTGGGGGTGCCTGTTCAGCGGAGGCATCACCCTGGTCATCTCGGCGGTGGCCGTGTCGTTCCCGGAGGCGCTGCTGCGCATCTTCGTCTCGGACCCGGCGGTCATCGGGCCGGGCGTCACGTACCTGCACATCGTGGGAGGGACGTACGTCCTGTTCGCGCTCATCTTCGTGAGCAACGGCATCATCAACGGCGCGGGACGCACGTTGATGACGACGATTTTCTCGCTGGTGAGCCTCTGGGTGGTGCGGGTGCCGGTGGCGTACTGGCTGTCGCGCCGCATGGGCAGCGTGACGGGTGTGTGGATTGCGATGGCCTTGAGCTTCGGCGTGTCGCTGGTGGTCAGCATGGCCTACTACTTCTCCGGCCGGTGGCGGCGCCCCCTGGTCAAGAAGGCGCCCGAGGGCCCCACCACGCCCAACCCGGGCGACGTCTTCGGACACGAGACAGGCGAGGCCTGAGCGGCCCCGCCCTCTTGGGCTAGAAGACGAACGGGAAGCGGATGGGCTCCTGCATGCGGACCGTGTGCACGGGGAACTTCCAGCCGCGCACCACGCCCTCGATGCAGCCGGCGAGCGGCGTGGCGCGCAGCGCCTGCGTGTCCATGGCGACGCTCGTCGCCTCACCGCTCGGCAGCACGGACCAGCGCACCACGAAGCGTCCGTCCTTCTGCGCCGACGTGTCCGCGGCATGCTGGCGCAGGCACGCGATGATGGCGGGCTGATTGGAGACCACCACCTGCTTCACGTCCTCGGACGTGAGGTGCTCCTTCGCGTCGAGCGCGGGCGGGACGTACACGGTCCGCGCGACGGTGGACTCGGAGGCGGCGCGCTCCTCGCCGTCTTCGGTGAAGCCGAGCTCTCGCGCGAACTCCTCGTCCAGCTCCGACTCGGTGCTGGTCGCGCCATCGGGGTCGTCCGTGGTGTCCGCCGGAGCGGAGGTCGTCTGCTCGTCGGAGTCGGGCTCCTCGAAGGTCATCTCCATCACCGCGCCCGAGGAGGACTCCGCGACACTCTGGGTGGGAGTCGTGCTCACGGGAGCGCGAGTCGTGGGCGCGCTCTCGGTTCGGATGCTCCGCTCGCCGGACTTCACAGCCAGGGTGTCACGGCGGGCCATCAGGTCCGCGCCGCTCGGGCCCGAGAAGGACGTGAGGGCGCGAGCCGGGTCCGTCGACGCGCCTTGTGCGTGCAGCCCGTTCGCGATGTCGCTGATGCTTCCGGGAGGGGCCCAGACGTAGGAGCCCATGTACCGAGGGGCGACGGGGTTCATCGCGTTGGTATCGGTCACACCCGGGAAGGCCGTGCCCGCCGTGAGGCCAGGAATGGCCCAGTACCCGATGGCAACCGAAGGACCCGTCTGGCCGAACTGCCACGAAGCGCTCGCGCTGTTGAGCTGGCCCGAGGCGTTCGCGCCGACCAGCGCGCCTGCGTTGCCCACGCCGTTGAGCTGGCCCGAGGCGTTCGCGCCGACCAGCGCGCCTGCGTTGCCCACGCCGTTGAGCTGGCCAGAAGCGTTCACGCCCATTTGCGAGCCCACGGTAGTCCCGCCGTTGAGCCGGCCCGAGGCGCTCACGCCAACCGGCGCGCTCGCGCTGTTGAGCTGACCCGAAGCATTCACGCCCACCAGCGCGCCCGAGTTGTCCTCGCGGTTGAGCTGGCCCACGGAGCCGCCTCTGCCGTCCGAACCCGCCGCCACACCTGGCCGCGCCGAAGCACCCAATGCGCCCTGATGCGCCGAGGTACCCGCGACGCCATTCACCGAAGGGGAACTCGCGCCTTGCTCCCAGAAGCGCACGCTCGCGACCACGAGCATGCCCGCCGCGACCACGCCCACCGCCGCGACGCCGAGCAGGACGCCAGACACCACGTCGCGGCCTCGACTCGACGCCGTCGGCGCCGCCACGGGGCCACCCCAGGCGTGCTGCTGCCCTGGCGCCATGGAGCCGTCCCAGGCGTGCTGCTGCCCGGGCGCCATCGGTCCGCTCCACTGCTGCGCGGGCGGGACCATGGGAATACCCCAGGGTTGCTGCTGAAGATTGAGCGGACCCTGCACCTCGCTCACGGTGTTCTTCCGCGACGCCGCATGCGTGGACGAACCACCGCGAGCCGTCGTGACCGGAACCACCTTGGAGTGCCCCCACGGCAGACGCACGGCCTCCGCGACCGGCACCTCCGGATTCGCGCGCATCCACTCCGGAATCACCACGGGCGCGGACTCGGACACGGACTCACCAGGCTCCGCGTCGGAGAACGCGGGCCGAGGCGACTCGGAGATCCACCGCGTCTCTTCCTCCGCGAGGTCCAGCAGCGCGCGCATGTCCTCCGCGGCTTCGCGCGTGGGCGTGAGCGCTGCATCACCGTCGCCGTCGACTTCCGGCTCCATGGCGAGCTCTCGGTCCAGATATGCGTCGAGGTCGCAGTCCAGCGCCTCCGTCACACTCAGTGCCTCACCCGACTGCTCGTGCTCACAGCCATTCGCCTCGGGATGATTCATGCCCCGCGTACGGAACTGTTCGTCGCCTCCTGACAGAAGCTCGCCCACACACCCTCCCCTCAACCGCGCAGCCATTCCCGCGCCAGGGCTCGCAACGTAGGGACGCGTCCCGCTCACGCCAGCGTGACTGTCTCGCGCAAGACGTTTCTTCGCCGTGGCACGCGTTCGCTGTCCGCTGTCTCACCGCTCACGCGCGAAATACGGCGCCGCGCCACTCCTGCGCACCGACACCGCACGACGCGTGGCCACCTCACCAGCGACAACGCGCGCGGCCCACGTCGAGCACGCGCGCGAACACACCCGCTCCAGCGACTACCAGCGCTCCTCGTCGGACTTCGGAGCCATGGGCCACGCGGGCGCGGGGACACCGTTCACGGAGACTCCGCCGTGCATGAACGTGGGCGCGCCCTGAAGGAACTCCGCCGGGAAATCGAGCGTCGGCTTGGACGCGTCATCCAACGCCTTCACCTGCTCCGGCTTCAGCGTCACCTCCAGCGCCCCCAGGTTGTTGTCGAGCTGCTCCAGCGTGCGCGCCCCCAGGATGGTGGACGTCACGCTAGGCCGCCCCTGCACCCACGCCAGCGCCACGCGCGCCACCGTGGTGCCCTGCTCTTTCGCCACGCGCTGAAGCACGTCGATGAGCTTGTACGTCTTCTCCGTCAGCGAGTTCTCCGCCCACGCCCCCCGGTCCGCCTTCACCTTCCCCGCGTTCTCCCGCGTGTACTTTCCACTGAGCACGCCACTCTTCAGCGGCGACCACGGCGTCACCCCCAACCCCAGCTCCCGAGCCATGGGCACCAGCTCCCCCTCCACCGTCCGCTCCAACAACGAGTACTCGATTTGCAACGCCACCAGCGGAGCCCAGCCCCGGAAGTGCGCCGTCACCTGCGCCTGCGCCACCTTCCAGGCCGGCGTATCCGAGATACCGATGTAACGGACCTTCCCGGAGCGCACCAGGTCGTCGAGCCCGCGCATCGTCTCCTCGATGGGCGTATTCACATCCCAGCAGTGCATCCAGTACAGGTCGATGTAGCTCGTCTGGAGTCGGCGCAGCGACTCCTCGCACTGCGCCATCAACGACTTTCGTCCCGCGCCTCCACCATTCGGGTCCCCCGGGAAGAGGCTGCTGAAGAACTTGGTCGCAATCACCACCCTGTCCCGCCTGCTCGGATACCGGCCCAGGTGGTCACCGATGATTTTCTCCGAGTGCCCTCGCGTGTATGCATTCGCCGTGTCGAGGAAGTTGCCGCCCCGCTCGAGGAAGCGGTCCAGGATGGCATTCGACGCCTCGACGCTGCTGCCCCAACCCAGGTCGGTACCGAAGGTCATCGTGCCCAGACACAGCGGGCTGACCCGCAGACCCGAACGGCCCAGCGTGACGTACTCATTCAGTGACATGGAGGACTCCCAAGGGAAGACGAAGGCATCCCTCACCGCCGGAGGTGGAGTCTCGACGCGCAGGCGCGGGCAGGGGGCCGTGGACTAACGCGTCCACGGGAGCCGCCGCCACTCGGACGCGAGGCGTTTGACGAACAGCAAACGCCTCTGTCTGGCTTCCCCCGGAAGAACATGCTCAAACGCGGCCCGTGTCCCCACGCCACGCCTTCATCGCCCTCGTCGCGCTGATGACCGCCTGTGCTCGCGACCCTGGCGCCCTCAGGAGCCCACCGCCCATGACGCCCCACACCCCCTCCCAGACGGAGGACGTCCGCGCCCTCCTGGCACTCGAGGAGTCCATCGTCCGCGCCATCCAGGCCCGCGACACCCAGGCCCTGAAGGGCTTGATGGCGGAGGACCTCGTCTTTCGCGGCGTGGGCGACGTGGAGACGGACCGCACGGCGTTCCTCGCCAACATCGTCGCCATCCCCGGCACCCTCCTCTCTGTCGAAACCGAGACGGTGCGCGCGCACGTCTTCGGCGACACCGGCGTGCTCACCGGCACCCAGCGGGCCCGCGTGCGACTCCCCGATGGAACCGAAGTCTCCGACGTGGGGCACTTCACCGACGTGTGCCAGCGTCGCGAGGGCCGCTGGTGGGTCGTCCTCGCGCACAGCCTCCCCGCAC
>NZ_JABUMQ010000346.1:0-11414 GCF_013336645.1 Myxococcus sp. CA039A
CTCCGGCCGACAGTGCCCCTCCCGCGCGCGCCCAGGGCACCGCGCGTCCCGCGAGCCCTCCAGAATCCCCCCGAGGCGGCAAGGCCATCGACCTCATGAGCGGCAAGCCCATGGACCTCGATGCCGCGTCCGTCCCCGAAACGCGCGTCATCTCCTGGGAAGCCCCGCCGGGACGCATGGACCCCGTGCGCCGCGTCCTCCGTGGCTCTCGCCCCGAGGGCACCTCGGCCGGTCCCGCGCCGGGCCGCACCTTCATCTCGAAGCCCGCCGCGCAATCCGAGCGTCCCGCCGTGGGCGCCGCCGAGACGCGCGAGAACCCCATCGTCGTCCCCGAGCCCGCTCCACCGGCCGACACCGAGCCCGAGGTCTTCCGCCAGCTCCGCGAGCGCCCCCTCGACACCGTCTCCTACGCGAACCTCGCCGACTTCTTCGACACCCGAGGCGACGCCCCTCGCGCCGCCCTCATGCGCGAAATCGTCGAGGCCCTCGCCGGCCGCGACGTCCCCGTGTCTCGACTCCAGCGGCCCTCCCTCACCGCCGACGAGCGCGCGGGCCTGCGTCACCCCGGACTGCGGACCTCCTCGGGTGAACTGCTCGCATGCTCGGGTATCGCCCTCTGTCGCCTCTTCCCCGCCCAGGGCCGCGCCGCCGACGCCTCCGAACCCCTGCGCGCCGTCGCGGGCCCGGGCGCTCCCGCCGTCCTCGACGCCCTGCACACCTCCGCGCGAGTGCTCGCGGTGAACCTGCCGGAGCTCGTGCTCGCCGAGGACGATGGTCCGCCCTTCACCGCCGTCCACACCGACAAGCCTCGCCTGCTCGTGGGCCGCGCGGTGATTCGCCAGGCCCTGCCCGCCGCCGAGCTGCGCTTCCACGCAGGCCGTGCCCTGCTGTCGCTGTCACCCGATCTGCTCGCCCTGCGCGCGCTCAAGGGCGCCCAGCTCCTGCGCGCCCTGGCCCTGCTGTCCACCGTCCTCAAGAACCCGAAGGACTCCAGCGCGGACGCCCGGCTCGTGCGCGAAACGCTGTCCCCGCGCGCCCTGGAGCGCACCCTCGAGCTGCTGGATTCCGGCACCCGGGACTTCAACGCCTCGTCCCTCGCGGACGCCGCGCGAGACTCCGCCAACCGCGCGGGCCTGGTGGCCTGCGGTGGTGTGGGGCCGGCGGTGACGGTGATTCGCTCCCGTCGCTCGCAGGACTCGGAGCTGGTGGAGCTGCTGCGCTTCGCCGCGTCCGAGCGCTACCTCGCCCTGCGCGCTCCCCGCTGAAGCTCAGTTCATCTGCATGCGGATGGTGAGCGCCAGCATGCGGCTCTTCTCGCCACCCATCTCGTACCGGTACGCCAGGTCCAGACCGCCGCCCGTCTCGGTCATGAAGCCCAGGCCCGTGCTCAGCCGCGACGTGCGCGTGAAGCCGTCATACGAATAGCCCGCACGCAGCGGAACCTGCATCCCGAGGATGTACTCCAGGCCACCGCTGTACGTGAGCGTCGTCTTGTCGTTCGTCTCGAAGTCCGCGCGCACGTCACCGGCCACCGTCAACATCCCCGAGTTGATGCCGAGATGACCCGTGTAGTACCGCGTCAGCTCCACGTTGTTGGTGTTGATGAGGTTGTGCCCGGACACCCCGGCCACCAGTGACTGGGACAGCCGGAACAACAGGCCCGTGTCAACTGTCACCGAGTTGGCATATCGGTCCATGCCACTCATCCGGAGGTAGCGCGCCGCGGCACCAATCAGGATGCCCGGGGTCAATGGAAACCCCACGCCCAGCGAGCTGAGATGGGCGGTGGTGCGAGCGCCGCCGCGTCCCAGGCTGACCCAGTGGTAGTCCATCCCCATGGCCAGTTTGCTGGTGGCGCCGTCGATGACGGAGACGCCGAGCACGCCCTCCTTGATGCGGTGGTCCCAGGCCGCTGTCCCCTCGACGCGGTAGGCCGGATACAGGGCCATGGCGGCGGGGTTGCCCAGGATGGCCTCCGTGCCCAGGCCGAGGGCGCGGTAGGCGCCGCCCATGCCATAGGCGCGTGCGCTCATGACGTCCCTCAGGTCCTCCGAGGGCTGGGCCAGGGCGGCGGTGGAGACACACACGGCGAACAGCAGCACGACGGGGCGGAGCGACATGGGGCCATCATCCTAACCAGCTTGATGGGGTGGGTGGGCGCCAATAGATTCCCTGGCCCCATGTCCGCCAACGCACCGAAGGCAGAGCCCCTTATCCGTAAGTGTGTCATCCCGGCAGCCGGGCTGGGCACGCGCTTTCTTCCCGCCACGAAGTCCGTGCCCAAGGAGATGTTGCCCATCGTCGACACGCCCACCCTCCAGTACATCGTGGAGGAGGCGGTGTCCGCCGGCATCGAGGATGTCGTCCTCATCAATGGTCGCGGCAAGGGCGCCATCGAGGACCACTTCGACATCGCCTTCGAGCTGGAGACCACGCTGCGCGCCCGGGGCAAGACGGCGGACGCGGACAAGCTGCGCGCCATCGCCGACCTGGTCCGGGTCGTCAGCATCCGCCAGAAGGAGCCCAAGGGCCTGGGCCACGCGGTGCTGTGCGCCAAGAGCGCCATCGGCAACGAGCCCTTCGGCGTGCTGCTGGGCGACGACATGATTGACGCCGAGGAGCCGGGCATCCGCCAGCTCGCTCGCGTGTTCCGCCAGCACAACCAGGCCGTCATCGCGCTGATGGAAGTGCCCGATGACGAGACGCACATGTACGGCATCGCCGCCGGCACGGACCTGGGTGACGGCGTCATCCGCATCGACCGCGTGGTGGAGAAGCCGAAGAAGGGCACCGCGCCCTCCAACCTCGCCGTCATCGGCCGCTATGTGCTGCCCCCGGAAATCTTCCCCATCCTGGAGAAGCAGACGCCGGGCGTGGGCGGGGAAATCCAGCTCACCGACGGCCTGGCCACGCTCCAGCAGTCGCACGGTCTGTTGGGGTACAAATTCAAGGGTCAGCGCTATGACGCGGGCGACAAGGTGGGATACCTGAAGGCGAACATCGCCTACGCCCTCAAGCGCCCCGAGCTGCGGGGCGGGTTGCTCGAGTACATGCGTGAGGTCGTGAAGACGGAGAAGCCGTGAAGCGCATCGTCGCACTCGTCGCAGTCCTGCTGTCCTTCACCGCTGCCGCCTACGTGCTGCCGGGAGGCTCCATCCTCCGGCGCATGGTGGGGGAGCGGGACGAACTGAAGCTCTCCGGGCTGCGAGTGGAAGGCTCGCTGAGCTTCAGTGGCCCCGGGGTGAAGGAGGCGGGCTCGGCGCTGGGCACCGCGACGGACCGTCCCGACGTACAGGGCGACGGCGTGCTGTACCTGCGCATGCCGGGCCGCTGCCGCTTCGAGGCCTCGGTGCCGGATGGCAACGCGCGCACCGCCGTGGTGCAGGTGGCGGGGCGTCGCCGGCTGGAGGGCAATGACATCCCGTCGCTCTCCGTGCTCGTCGCGCAGGTGTGCCCGCTCTTCGCCGCGGGCGGTGGGCCGGTGCAGCAGCTCAAGGAGTCGGTGCAGCAGTATCTCCAGGGGTTGGGTATCGATACGTCCCGCACGGGCCTGGCGCGCTTCAGTGGAGAGGTCGCGTATGTGCTGGGCGACCAGGCCGAGGGGCGTCCCCAGTTCTGGGTGTACAAGGACTCCTTCCGCCCCGCGCGGCTGCGCTACACGGACTCCGCCAAGGTCGCGTGGGACGTGCGCTTCCTGGACTACAACTCGCCCGCGGTGGGTGAGGCGATGCCGCGCAGCATCGAGGTGTGGCGCGGTGACCAGCGCGTCGTGCGCTTCACCGCGCTGAAGGGCGACACCCGGGCCACGGTGCCCGACAAGCTCTTCACGCCGTAGTCACCGGGACACCGCCGACACTTCCGCCGGGGCGTTGACGCGTCACGGCGGTGGACCGGCGGTGTTCACGGCGCGGACCTTCCTTCCTCATTCGCTTGCGACGTCCGGGGGCGCGATGAAGAGTCGCGCCGCCCGGCCGGGGCCTTCGCGGCCCTGGACGCCGACAGAGGGAGAACGCACATGAAGGTCTACGGCCACCCGATGAGCATCTGTACGCGCAAGGTCCTCACCACGCTGCTGGAGAAGGGGCATGAGGCGCAGTTCGTCCTCGTGGACCTGGGCAAGGGCGAGCAGAAGCACCCCGCGCACCTGGCGCGCCATCCCTTCGGTGTCGTGCCCGCCTTCGAGGACGACGACGGCTTCATCCTCTACGAGTCGCGCGCCATCATCCGCTACCTGGACCGCAAGCTGCCGGGGGTCTCTCTCACGCCATCCCAGCCGCATGCCTATGGGCTGATGGAGCAGTTCATCGGCGTGGAGCAGAGCTACTTCAGCCCCGCGGCCTTCAAGGTCATCTGGGAGCGCGTCTTCAAGCCGCACATGGGTGGCGGCGCCGCGGATGAGTCCCGGGTGCAGGAGGGCCGCGCGGGCGTGGACAAGGTGTTCGGCATCCTCGAGCCGATGCTGGCGAAGCAGCCCTATCTCGCGGGAGACAGCTTCTCGCTCGCGGACGTGTCGTGGATGCCGGAGCTGGAGTTCCTGGTCGCGGCCGGTGAGCAGGGCCTGTTCGACAAGCACCCGAGCGTGGCCGCGTGGTGGAAGCGCATCAGCAGCCGGCCCTCGTGGAAGAAGGTCGCCCACGGATAGGTCTCGTCCGGGGCGGTGAGGGGCAAGCCCGCACGCGCTCGTCGTGCGCGGGCCCGTGCTCCGACGGCCTACGCCGTGCGCGCCGTCTCCTCGGGCCCCATGCCGGAGCGCGCCTCTGGGGGACGCCACATGAACCACTGGGGCGGTCCTCCGTCGAAGCACGGCTCGGTGCGCTGCAGGTCGAAGCCGAAGCCCAGGTACCAGTCGCGGTTGGCCGCCTTGGCCGTCTCCAGGAAGCAAGGCGCGTGGGTCTCCTCGGCCAGCGCCAGGCCCGCGCGCATCAAGCGAACGCCCAGCCCGCGTCCCTGATGCGCCGGGTCCACCGCGATGGTGGCCAGATACCAGTGGGTGGGCGTGTGCGGGTGGTAGCGCTCCAGCCTCGCCAGCGCCTGGAGTGCCAGCCGCGCGCGTCCCGGAAAGTGACGCAGGCCCGCCCAGACAGTGGGCAGGAAGCCCGCCTGTCTGCCGAGTGACTGGGGGAAAGCCCCCGGCCGCAGCCACGCGGCCACGCCCGTCAGCCGTCCGTCCTCGACGGTGGCATGCACCACGCCATGCTCCAGACAGTCGCGCACCGTGGCGACGTAGAAGGCCGAGGCCACCCGTGCGCGCTTCTCCGAGGGGCCCGGAAACAGCTCCGCGAGGAAGGGGTAGTCATCGAAGGCCCGTGCGCACAGCGGCCCCACCTGCTCCAGCAACTCCGGTCCGAGGTTCTGGATGCTCACCGTCATGATGGAGCAACTGTAGACCGACCCTGGGCACGCCCGCCCGTGTCGCGGACAATGACCCGCGCGAGTCGCGCCTCGCTGAACTCCGACCGATGTCCTGCCGTCGGGCGCGCGCCGTCGAGCCGATGCCCATGTCTTCCTCCGACTCCCACTCCCGCGTCGCCATCCTCCCCGCCACGCTGGAGGACGGCGCACGGTTCGCCGCGCTCGAACGGGCCTCTGGTGAGCTGTTCCGTCAGCTCGACGACCTGGCCTGGATTGCCGACGACGACGTCATGGAGGAGGCCGACCACCGCCCGTTCATCCTGGCGCGCACGGTGTGGGTGGCCCGGGACGCGGAAGCGGGCGTCGTGGGCTTCCTCACCGCGCAGGCGGTGGGCTCCGCGCTGCATGTCTGGCAGATGGCGGTGCACCCCTCTCATCAGCGGCGGGGCCTGGGCCGCGCGTTGCTCCGGGCCGCCGCCGCGCATGCCCGCGAGGCGGGCCTGTCCACCCTCACCTTGACCACGTTCCGCGACGTGCCCTGGAACGAGCCCTTCTATGTCGGGCTCGGGTTCACCCGCATTCCGGACGACGCACTGGATGACCGGCTCAAGGAAGTGTTGGAGCACGAAGCGAGGGCGGGCCTGCCGCGAGAGCGGCGCTGTGCGCTGTGGCTCGACCCGCGAGTGATGGTGGACTGAGGACTCGTGCGCCGCGCTGCCTGGACGCACGCGTGCTCGCCTGCTCGGCGGCGCCATGGTGCGGGGACTCGTTCTATGGTGGCCCGTGAGATGTGCGTTCGAACGTGGCAAGGGCGAGGACGGGCCATCCGGTGCTTGGGCGGAAGTAGAAGTCGGATGGGATTGATGTACGGCCTCCTGCTCGCGCTCGTGCTGGGCGGACCCGGAATCGCGTCCGCCGAGCCTCCTGCCCGGATGACGACGCTCCGGGATTTCCACCACACCGCGTGGACGCAGAAGGATGGAGCCCCCTCCGGAATCTGGGCCATGGCCCAGACGGTCGACGGCTGGCTGTGGCTGGGGACGGCGTCGGGCCTGTACCGCTTCGACGGTGTCCGGTTCGAACGTCACGACTTGTTGCCCCCGGACAGCACCGCGTCGCGCTCCATCAGCGTGTTGCAAGCCACCACGAACGGGGACCTCTGGGTCGCGTATTCCTTCGGCGGCGCCAGTGTCCGCAAGGCGTCCGGGGAAATTCTCCAGTTCTTCCCGGGGGGCTTGCCCCAGGGCTCGCCCGTGGAGTCCTTCGAGGAGGATGGGGACGGGCGTCCGTGGGCCATCACCCCTCAGGGGCTCTACGTCTTCGAGCAGGGCGCGTGGTCACCCGGGGACCTCGGCTGGGGGCTGGCCCGGATTTATTGGAACGCGCTCACGCGGGACCGGAGCGGCGGACTGTGGGTGACGGGCGACGGTGGCACGTACGTGCTTCGTCCGGGGGCTCGCCGCTTCGAGCGGGTGGAGACGCCTGGGCCCACCCTGTGGGGAATGTGGCTGGTTCATGACGGCACCTTCTGGAAGGCCGACGACCAGGGGTTCAGTCCCCTGCGCGGCCCGGGTCTGCCCGAGCCCTCGGGCTCCGCTCCCGTCAGTCCCTTCCAGGGGGCGACCTCCCAGGACACGCTGTTCGACCGGGACGGCGCCATGTGGCTGTGTGGCTGCGTCAATTCCGGCATCTGTCGCGACGCGAAGCCCCATGCGGTCGGCAAGCCGTTCCAGCGCCGGGTGGTGACGGGCGACGTCTTCGGCGCGAGAGACGGACTCTCATCCGACTCGGCGATGACGCTGCTCGAGGACCGCGAGGGCAACATCTGGGTGGGTTCCCAGTTGGGGCTGGACCGCTTCCGCCGGAACGACGTGGCCGCCGTCCGCTTCCCCAACCACGTCAACTACTTCGCGCTCATCGCCGACCGCGACGGCGGGATGTGGACGGGCAGCGCGACGCGCCTGAAGACCCTGGACAAGTGGTGGCGGCTGGACGCCGAGCCGGTCCTGGTTCCCGGCATCGAAGGTGAAATCACCGCGACCGCGCTGGACACGGACGGCAGCCTCCTCCTGGGCGGCTCCGAGGGCTTCTGGCGCTTCAACCCGGGCCGCATCGAGTCCCTGTCCCGCCCCGAGAAGGAGCATGAGCAGCGCATCCAGGCCATCGTGCGCGACGCGGCGGGGAAGCTGTGGGTGTCGTTCCGTGCCTCGACGGTGTACCGGCTGGATGGCGACACGTGGACTCCGAAAGGCGGCATCGCGGCGCTCCCCGATTTGCCGCCTGCTCGCGCAGTGCTCGATGGCCAGGGGCGTGTCTGGTTCGGCTACAGCGCCAACCAGCTCGCCATCATGGAGGGCCCGCGGGTCCGCACGTTCACGGAAGCGCACGGCCTGCGCACGGGCACGGTGACCGCCATCCTCCCGGGGGAGACCACGCTGGTGGGCGGCGCGTTGGGGCTGGCCGCGTTCGATGGTGAGCGGTTCCGGCCGTTGCAGGCGACCCGGCCGGAGGCGCTGACGGGCATCACCGGCTTGCTGGAGACGAAGGACGGCACGCTGTGGCTCAACGGCCATGCGGGCGGCGTGCGCATCGCGGCGGAAGACCTGCGGCGGGCGCTGAAGGACTCGGCGTATCCGATGCCCGTCGAGCTCTTCGACATGAACGACGGCATGCCGGGCGGCGCGCAGCAGGTCCGTCCACTGCCCACCCTGGTGGAGGGTGGAGACGGCAGGCTCTGGTTCGCCGCCGCCAACGGATTGGGTTGGATTGACCCGAGCCACATCCAACGCAACTCCGTGGCGCCTCCGGTCGTGATTCGCTCGGTGGCGACAGGCGATTCGACGTACGCGTCGGCGCTCACGCTCCATCTGCCGCCGCGCACGCGGGAGCTGCGCATCGCCTACAGCGCGCTGGCGTTGGGGATGCCGGAGCGCGTGGTGTTCCGCTATCGGCTCCACGGCGTGGATGACGGCTGGAAGGACGCGGGCCAACGACGGGAGGCCACCTATACGAACCTGGGCCCCGGCCCGTATCGCTTCCAGGTGATGGCCGCCAACGAGGACGGCGTCTGGAACGAGCAGGGCGCCACGCTCGACTTCGAAATCGAGCCGACCTTCTTCCAGACGGGTGCGTTCATCGCGCTGTGTGTCCTGGGCGCCCTGGTGGCCCTGTGGCTCCTGTATGCCTTGCGGCTGTGGCAGGTGACGCGGCGGCTGCGGATGCGACTGGAGGAACGGCACGCGGAGCGCGAGCGCATCGCCCGGGAGCTGCACGACACGCTGTTGCAGGGCATCCAGGCGCTCGTGCTCAACGTCCACGTGGTGACCTCGCGGTTGCCGGCGGGAGAGATGCGCCTTGGGCTCCAGAGCGCGTTGGACCGGGCGGACGACATGCTGACGGAGGGACGCGACAGGGTCAGCGCGTTGCGCGACACCCGTCAGGGTCAGGACGACCTGGCCGCGGCTTTCGCGTCGTTGATGCGTGACTTCGACGAACGGGAAGGGCCCCAACTGCGCATGGTGGTCAAGGGAGCCGCGCGCACGCTGGAACCGCTGGTCGCCGATGAGCTCTACCGCATCGGCCGCGAGGCCATTGGCAACGCCTTCGTGCATTCCCGCGCGCGCGAGGTGGAGGTCAGCCTGCTGTTCGAGCCCCCGGAGTTGCGGCTGTGCGTGCGCGATGACGGCAGTGGCATCGACTCCGCCACCCTGGACCAGGGTGGCCGGGCGGGCCACTGGGGCTTGCGCGGCATGAGGGAGCGGGCCGCGAAGGTGGGCGGTCGGTTGGACATCGTCAGCCGCGAAGGTGCCGGCACGGAAATCGTCGTCGCGGTGCGCGCGGACCGTGCCTACCTGCGCCACCCGCTGGAGGGCTGGCGTCGCCTGTTGCGCCCGTGGTCGGGCCGTCGCTGACGGACTTTGTTCGGAAGCGGTGCTTTGCGTTCGTCCTTCGCACGCCCGGGCGGGTGGCGTGCGAGCAGGCCTCCCCAGGGAGTGGCGCCGTGGCCTCGTGAGCCCCACGCGCGGAGCCGTGGACCTGGGGGCCGGGCCATGTCAGACAGCCCTGGCACTGTGGTTCCCGGTAGCAGGACGGACGGGGCAGGGGCGGTGGTTGAAGGGAGTGCCATGGAGCAGCGACCCTTGTGGGAAGAGCCGACGGAGAGCGCGGCGGAGGCGCCCTCCACCACGGGTTCCATGGCGGTGCGTACCTCGGGTGCGAGGCGTCGCCGGGAACTGTCCCAACCGGAACAGGCCGCTACAGTGCCGCCCGCAGTGAGCGAGAGTCCTCCCGTCCTGGCGTCCGTCGCCGTTGCTCGCCCCGTCCGGGGTGAATTCACGTACTCCGTGCCGGAGGCGCTCACGGGCCAGCTCGCGCCCGGGCAGCGCGTGCTGGTGCCCTTCGGCCGAGGCACCGCGCTGGGTTTCTACCTGGGGCCCGCGAACAAGCCCCTGGGGGAGAAGGTCCGGCTCAAGCCCATCCAGCGCGTGCTGGAGGACTCGCCCTCGTTGCCGAAGGACCTCATCGCGCTGTTGCGCTTCGCGGCCGAGCACTACCGCTATCCGCTGGGAGAGGTCATCCGCGGCGCCCTGCCTCCCGGGCTGTCGAAGCCCCTGGACGAGAAGGAAGCGAAGCCGGACGTGCAGCAGTTCGCGGTGGCGCTCGTGAGCGAGGTGCCGCCGGCGCTCGCTCGCGCGCATGCGCAGTCCGCGGTGCTCGCGTATCTGCTGGCCGTGGGGGGCAGTGCTCCGCTGGAGGAGGTGAGCCACGCCATCCCGGGCGCACGAGAACTCTTGAAGAGCCTGGCCAAGAAGGGGCTGGCTCGCATCGACGAGAAGAAGCTGGAGGCGGGGGTGAAGGAGGGCCTGATTCAGGGCCGGCCGGACCGCCTCACGCTGGAGCAGGACGCGGCGGGTGTCGAACTGCGTGGGGCCCTGGACACAGGGGTGTTCCAGCCGTTCCTGCTCCACGGCGTCACGGGCAGCGGGAAGACGGAGGTGTACCTGCGCGCGGCGGAGCATGCGCTGTCCCTGGGCAAGGGCAGCCTCATCCTCGTGCCGGAAATCGCGCTGACGCCGCAGTTGGTGGGGCGCTTCCGCAGCCGCTTCGGCGCGGAGGTGGCGGTGCTGCACTCGGCGCTGAAGGACCGGGAGCGGCTGTTCCACTGGCAGGCGCTGCGCCGGGGCGACGTGAAGATTGCCGTCGGCGTGCGCTCGGCGGTGTTCGCCCCGGTGGAGAACCTGGGGCTCATCGTCGTGGACGAGGAGCATGACCCGTCCTTCAAGCAGGACGACAGCCTTCGCTACCAGGCGCGCGACCTGGCGGTGGTGCGCGGCAAGCAGGCCGGGGCGGTGGTGGTGCTGGGCTCGGCCACGCCGGCGCTGGAGACGCTGGAGAACGTGAAGCGCGGGCGCTACCGGCTCCTGGAGCTCAAGCGCCGCGTGGATGACCGGCCCATGCCCACCATCGAACTGGTGGACCTGCGTCAGGAGCGGCCCCGCGAGGGCATGGTGACGGAGGAGGCGCCCATCCTGAGTCCGCCGCTGCTGGCGGCGATGGAGGAGACGCTGGGGCGAGGGCAGCAGGTCATCCTCTTCCTGAACCGCCGGGGGCACAGCACGGTGCTCCTGTGCGAGGTATGTGGGCTGTCGCTCAAGTGCAGCGCGTGCGACGTGTGCCTCACGCATCACCGCTCCCAGAACCGGGTGGTGTGCCACTACTGCGGGCTGGCGATGCCGGTGCCGGAGCGGTGCCTGGAGTGTACGGGCCCCATGCTGAAGCTGGGTATCGGCACCGAGCGGGTGGAGGCGGAGGTGCTGGAGCGCATGCCCACGGCGCGGGTGGCGCGGTTGGACAGGGACTCGGCGACGAGCGCGGAGCGGCTGACGGAGATGCTGGCGTCGTTCGCCCGGCGGGAGCTGGACGTGCTGGTGGGCACGCAGATGGTGGCCAAGGGGCACGACTTCCCGGGCGTGACGCTGGTGTGTGTCGTCATGGCGGACACGTCCCTGGCGATTCCCGACTTTCGAGCCTCCGAGCGGACCTTCCACCTGTTGACCCAGGTG
>NZ_JABUMQ010000347.1:0-11359 GCF_013336645.1 Myxococcus sp. CA039A
TCCTCGGCGGGCGGCGCGGCGGCGGGCTCGGGAGTCTCCGGCGCCTGGGCGAGCGCGAGCGCGGAGAGGGAGAGGATGAGGGCCAGGGACCAGCGACGCATGCGACCTCCGAGGACGGGCGGAGCGTAGCAGAGCCTGGGCACCGGGCGTCTGGGAGTCGGCTGTGGAAACCGGGCGTCCGGGCGGACGGACGTCACGTGCCACATAACATCCGTGCATGCGGAGTCAGACGTTGGTATTGGGGCGCCCCGATGCCTAAGCGTACCGATATCCGCAAGGTTCTGGTGATTGGCTCGGGCCCGATTGTCATCGGCCAGGCCGTCGAGTTCGACTACTCCGGTACTCAAGCCATCAAGGCTCTCCGGGATGAAGGCGTGGAGGTGGTGCTGCTCAACAGCAACCCCGCCACGGTGATGACCGACCCAGAATTCGCCTTTCGCACCTACATCGAGCCCATCACCGTGGAAGTGGCGGAGCGCATCCTCGCCGCCGAGCGGCCGGACTCGCTGCTGCCGACGATGGGAGGTCAGACGGCGCTCAACCTGGCCAAGGCCCTGGCCGAGCAGGGCATCCTGGAGAAGTACGGGGTGCGCCTGATTGGTGCCTCGCTGGAGGCCATCAACAAGGCGGAGGACCGGAAGCTCTTCAAGGCGGCCATGCAGAAGATCGGCGTGGCGCTGCCGAAGAGCGGCTACGCGACGACGCTGACGGAGGCGATGGCGCTGGTGGAGGAGATTGGCTTCCCGGCCATCATCCGCCCCTCGTTCACGCTCGGCGGCACCGGCGGTGGCATCGCCTACAACCGCGAGGAGTTCGAGAGCATCTGCCGCTCGGGCCTGAAGGCGAGCCCCAACTCCACCATCCTCGTGGAGGAGAGCGTGCTCGGCTGGAAGGAGTACGAGCTGGAGGTGGTCCGCGACACGGCGGACAACGTCATCATCGTCTGCTCGATTGAGAACCTGGACCCGATGGGAGTGCACACGGGTGACTCCATCACCGTGGCGCCCGCGCAGACGCTGACGGACCGCGAGTACCAGCGGATGCGGCAGGCGTCGCTGGCCATCATCCGGGAGATTGGCGTCGAGACGGGTGGCTCGAACATCCAGTTCGGCATCCATCCGAAAGATGGCCGCATGGTGGTCATCGAGATGAACCCGCGCGTGTCGCGCTCCAGCGCGCTGGCGTCGAAGGCGACGGGGTATCCCATCGCGAAGATCGCCGCGAAGCTGGCGCTGGGCTACACGCTGGACGAGCTGCGCAACGACATCACCCGTGACACGCCGGCCTCGTTCGAGCCGACGCTGGACTACGTGGTGGTGAAGATTCCGCGCTTCAACTTCGAGAAGTTCCCGCACGCGGACCGGACGCTGACCACGAGCATGCGCTCGGTGGGCGAGGTGATGGCCATTGGCCGGACCTTCCCCGAGGCGTACATGAAGGCGCTGCGCTCCATGGAGTTGGGGCGTGTGGGGCTGGAGCCGCCCGAGCTGCCCGTGGAGAAGGAGGAGCGCGAGAAGGTGCTGCGCGAGGCGCTGCGGATTCCGCGCCCGGAGCGGCCCTGGTTCGTGGCCCAGGCGTTCCGCGAGGGCCTGACGGTGGAGGACGTGAACGCGCTGTCCAACATCGACCCGTGGTTCCTGCGCTACATCGAGATGCTGGTTCGCGAGGGCCAGTCCATCCAGGAGTACGGCCGGTTGGATCAGCTCCCGGACGAGGTGCTCCGGCAGGCGAAGGCGCACGGCTTCTCCGACAAGTACCTGGGCAAGCTGCTCGGCTACCCGGAGGAGGAGGTGCGGGCGCACCGGCACGCGCGCAACATCCGTCCCGTGTTCAAGCGGGTGGACACGTGCGCCGCGGAGTTCGAGGCCTTCACGCCGTACCTGTACTCGACCTACGAGGAAGAGGACGAGGCGCCGCCGACGGACCGCCAGAAGGTGCTCATCCTGGGAAGCGGACCCATCCGCATCGGTCAGGGCATCGAGTTCGACTACGCGTGCGTGCACGCGGCCTTCGCGCTGCGCGAGGCCGGGTACGAGACGGTGATGGTCAACTGCAACCCGGAGACGGTGTCCACGGACTACGACACATCGGACCGGCTCTACTTCGAGCCGCTGACGATTGAAGACGTGCTGGAGGTCTCGCAGCGCGAAAAGCCGGTGGGCGCCATCGTCCAGTTCGGTGGTCAGACGCCGCTGCGCATCTCCGTGCCGCTGGAGAAGGCGGGCCTGCCGATTCTCGGCACGTCGCCGGACGCCATCGACCGGGCGGAGGACCGCGAGCGCTTCAGCACGCTCATCGAGAAGCTGGGGCTGACGCAGCCGGAGAACGGGGTGGCGCGCAGCCACGCGGAGGCGTTCAAGGTGGCCGAGCGCATCGGCTACCCGGTGATGGTGCGTCCCTCGTACGTGCTGGGTGGGCGCGCGATGGAGACGGTGTACGACGCGTCCAGCCTGGAGCGGTACATGCGCGAGGCGGTGAGTGCGTCGCCCGAGCATCCGGTGCTGATTGATCGCTTCCTGAAGGACGCGATTGAGGTGGACCTGGACCTGGTCGCGGACCGGACGGGTGCGGTGATGATTGGCGGGGTGCTGGAGCACATCCAGGAGGCGGGTGTGCACTCGGGTGACGCGGCGGCGACGCTGCCGCCGCACTCGCTGCCGCCGGACCTGGTGGAGCGGATGAAGGACCAGGCCATCGCGCTCGCGCGGGAGTTGGGCGTGGTGGGCCTGATGAACGTGCAGTTCGCCATCCAGGGGAAGACCATCTACATCCTGGAAGTGAACCCGCGTGCGAGCCGCACGGTGCCGTTCATCTCGAAGGCCACGGGTGTGGCGATGGCGAAGATCGCCGCGCTGTGCATGGTGGGCAAGACGCTGAAGGAGCTCAACGCGACGCAGGAGCCGGAGATGCGGCACGTGGCGGTGAAGGAGAGCGTGTTCCCCTTCGCGCGCTTCGCGGGCGTGGACGTGATTCTCGGGCCGGAGATGAAGTCCACGGGCGAGGTGATGGGGCTGGCGCAGGACTACGCGACGGCCTTTGCCAAGAGCCAGTTGGCGGCGGGGGTGAAGCTGCCCAAGAGCGGCAAGGTGTTCATCTCGGTCAAGGATGACGACAAGCCGGCGGTGGTGGACTTGGCGCGGCGGCTGCGGTCCATGGGCTTCTCGCTCATCGTGACGGCGGGGACGCACAAGTACCTGGCGACGAAGGGAATCGACGCGCAGGTGGTGCAGAAGGTGAAGGAGGGCCGGCCGAACATCGTCGACAAGATTGTCGACGGGGAGATTGTGTTGGTCATCAACACGACCTTCGGCAAGCAGGAGATCTCCGACAGCTTCTCCATCCGCCGTGAGGCATTGATGCACTCGGTGCCGTACTACACGACGGTGCAGGCGGCGCGCATGGCAGTGGGCGCGCTGGAGGCGCTCAAGCGCACGGACCTGGATGTGAAGCCGCTGCAAGAGTACCTGGGCATCACCAGCACGGTGCCGGGCAAGACCCGGCGGTAGGACGCGCTTCGGGATGTTCCGAACGGCCCCGTTCCCCCGTGGGAGCGGGGCCGTTTGCGTTTCGGCGACGCGGGTTCAAATGGCAGAGTCCGTCTGTCTGGCGTTCCGCAGGCAAATGACAGCGGTGCGCTGCTCCGACGCTTCAGGAGCCAGAAGAGGATTCGGAGGTGGAGCCACCTCCGTCGACGGGAGCGCTGCTCTGGCGCCGTGCCTCTTCCTCGTAGGCGACCAGGACGAGCGAGCGGAGCTTCTCGATGTCGGTGGACGCATTGAAGTAGACGCGGCTCTTGCCGATGCCGTCGGGCGCCGATTCAACCTCGAAACCAGGGGCCAACATCGCGGCCTGCTCCAGTGGCAGTCTCGTCACCAGGGACTTCTTCTTCCCGTTGGTGAAGGCACGCAGGAACCAGGACGTCACCTTGCCCAGGTTGATGCCGAAGTAGGTCGTCGAATCCTTGTAGCTGATGGATTGCCTGAGCGCGGATTCGGAACACATGCGCTGGACGATCCGGAAGATCTCCAGTTCCACCTCGGTCGTCTCGACCTGGGCGACTCCGGGTGCCTCGCTGGCCTCGGCGGCGCGCTGGAGGGCTTCCGCCGGAATCGCCGTGACGGTCGGCGGGGGAGGCGCGTTCTGGGCGATCTCCTGCTGGATGGACTTCGTCATCATGTCCAGCAGAGTCGTCTGGATGGACTTCTTGACGATGGGAACGAACCGCTCGACGACGCTGCGCGTGACGCGCCCCGAGACCAGCTCGACCTCGGCCAGCAGGAACCGGACGAAGCTCTCCGAAGGGTTTCGGAGCAGCTCGTTGATGAGTGCCGTCACCTTGCCCACGAAGATGATCTCCTCTGCGTGGCCCTGGATGGATGTCGCGTCGAAGAACTCCTTGGTGAAAGGACGGAGCAGTTCCACGTCCCGGTCGGTGAACGCAAGGACGTTGAACTCCAGGAAGGGCACCGCATCCATCACATTGGGAGACTGGAGGTCGGTGAAGAACCGGTAGCGAATGCCATTCGTCACCACCCCGATGCGCACGGAAGGCGTGGCATTGAAGTAGCGGGCGAGTTGGCCATCATGGTCTTCCGGAGCGGCGTCCGTGGCCTTGCACTCGATGAACAGGGCCGGCTGCCCTTTCAGGTGCAGTGCGTAGTCGACCTTCTCCATGACGCCGCCGCGCTTCTTGGCGAAGTCCGCGACGTATTCGGGCTGCGTCTCCGTCGGGTCGTAGATGTCGTAGCCGAGTGCCTGGATGAAAGGGAGGATGAGGGCTTGTTTCGTGGCCTCTTCGCCCTTGATGAACGCCTGACGCTTCCGGACCTGCTCCGACAGCAGTCGCAAATCCTCACCAAGGCCCATGTCATTCCCCCAGAGTCCGCGTGGCGGGTCGCCACGGGAGGCTGACGCTAACGCAGCGCGCTCCCGATTCCCAAACACCTGGCATCATTGTGTCTGGCGTCAAGGTCGGCATTGACACCTCATTGCGGTTTGACCCTCCACAGCGGTGGATTGCGGTGAGGCGGGAGAGCTTCTGTCTTCCTGCCATAGGGTCAGGCCCCACACGGTAGGTGCAGGCTCGGGCAGGGTGGTCGGAAACGCTTCCCGAGGCCCCCTCTGGCGGCTACCGTTGACGCGTTGCTCCGTCCCCCGTCTGACGCCTCGTCCGAGGAGCCCGCCGCATGTCGTCGTCCTTGCCCCCTGCCTTCAATCCCGCGACCGTGGACGTGGAGGGTTTCCACCGAGAGCTGAAGGCGTTGCGGCAGGAACTCGACGCGAACCTGGGGGAAGCGGACGCGAAGCACCTTCGTAAAATCGAGCGCTGGGGCCGCGTGGGCACGCTGCTGGGCATCGCCACCTGCTGGCTGGCTCCCAATCCCTTCAGCGCCGCCGCGCTCAGCCTGGGCCGCTCCACGCGCTGGCTCCTCATGCACCACGTGGGACACCGTGGCTATGACCGCGTCCCGGGACTTCCCGCGTCACGCACTGGCAAGGGCTTCGCCAAGGGCGGCCGGCGCTACCTCGACTGGCTCGACTGGATGCTGCCCGAGGCCTGGGTCTTCGAGCACAACGTCCTGCACCACTCGCACACCGGTGAGGACGCGGACCCGGACCTCCTGGAGCGCAACGCCGAAGGCACGCTGCGCAACCCGTCCCGGCCGCTGGTGCTGCGCTACATCCAGCTCACGCTGCTGGCGCTCACCTGGCGCGCCTCGTACTACGCGCCCGAGACGCTGAGCGCCCTGCGCCGCAAGGGCCGCCGTGACGGTGGGGCCCTCACGGGCGCCGAGTGGAAGGAACTCCTGCTCCAGTGCTACCTGCCGTATGCCGCCGTCCAGTTCGTGCTCTTCCCCGCGCTGTTCCTCGTCATCGGCCCGTGGGCCGCGTTCAGCGCGTTCTGCAACTCGTTGATGGCGGACGTGCTCACCAGCGTCCACACCTTCCTGGTGGTCGGTCCCAACCACACCGGCGAGGACCTGTACCGCTTCGACGACAAGCCCGCGAACAAGGGCGAGCGCTACGTCCAGCAGGTCATCGGCAGCGCGAACTACCGGACGGGCGGAGACCTGAACGACTTCGCGCACCTGTGGCTCAACTACCAGATTGAACACCACATCTGGCCCGACCTGCCGATGCTCAAGTACCGCGAGGCGCAACCGAAGGTCCGAGCCCTCTGCGAGAAGTACGGCATTCCCTACGTGCAGGAGAGTGTCTGGACGCGCGTGCGGAAGATGATCGACGTGGTGGTGGGCAAGGCCTCCATGCGGAAGCTCGCTCCCCGTGAGCACTTGGAAGCGCCTGTTGACTCCGAGGAAGTGCTCCAGGCCCACGTGGCCTGAGGGGCTGGTATTCGGGCGGGCATGCCCTTTCCTGTCGTAAGGGCGTCGAGTCCCACGGGAAATCGACGCCCTCATCTTCACGATTTCCTCTCAGGGACTGCCAGAGCCCTTGAGGACGCGGAGCACGGTGGCGTACAGGGCCTCGGGTGAGGAGTCGTTCCGCAGGACGACGTCGAACGAAGTTCGCTCCCGTCCCCTGAGTTCCATCTCGGTGCTGTGTTGAGCCAACGCACCAGGAGCTCCAGTTCCTGGGCGCTCAATGAGCCAGATGGAGGCACCCAGCTCTCGGGCCAGTTGCCATTCCGCCTGGGTCCGCAAGTCCGTGCAGACGACACGTCCTCCTGAACGCATGATGGCTTCGACTCGAATCCGGAAGGGGCGCAGCCAGACTTCGGAGTCCAGCTCCACACAGGCCTGCCCGAAGCGCTGATAGAGCTCCCGTGGCATCCGTCCGAACCGAGGGTCGACTTCATTGCGCCGCTCACCCCAGAGCTGTCCGGGGTCGAGCTGGAGTAGGCCCATCAGCGTCCACTTGATCGGGTCCGCGAGGGCAACTCGCTCGTAGCCATGCTTCGTCGCGAGAAAACCACCCAACGTGTCCTTGCCTGCTCCGGAGACCCCCGCGAGGCATATCAGGCTGGGATGCGTGCTCATGAGTCACCTCGGAAGTCGTAGGAGCCGTTTCGTCCCTCGAAACGCTCTGGGAAGAAACGAACCTGGGACCATGCTGCGTCGAGCCCTCGATGGAGGATGGGCTCGCTGTAACGATGTCCGCCGTCCACATTGTCGAAGAATCGGCCAGCGGGATCGACCATCGCGTAGCTGCCACGCATGTCCTCGTTGTCTTCCGGGACCAGCACGATGCCTTCGCTCTTCAGGATGTGGTGGCGGACAACGAAGGCGTTGAAGTCCTCGAGGCAGCAGTGAAGTGCTTCGACCTCACCCGCGTTCTGTCCTTCGACGCGGAGGACACGCAGCAGCTTCCAGCGCTCGGGCTTCAGCATGCGCAGGAAGGCCACCTGGTCTTCGCCAGCGTTCAGGTTCGTGACGACCGTGTTGACCTTCAGGCGCATTCCCGCGTCACGGACTCGGTCGGCGATCAATTGATACTCAGCGGGCGTCAGCGCCTTCCCATGAACGGCACGCCCCATGGCCTCATGAGTCTGTGGCGAAACGCTGTCGATGCTCAGCGTCACCCAGTCGATGACACCCCGCAGGCGTTCAACTGTGGTGGCGTCCAACCGGCTGCCGTTCGTCACCAGATTCGTGGTCGCGCCTCGTGCCTTGGCGGTGGCTGCAAGCTCTGGCAACCAGGGGCAGAGCAGCGGCTCGCCTCCCGCGAAGGTGATCTTCTCGAAGCGGCTCGACAACAGCTCCACCACGCGTAGCGCTGCTTCCCGTGGGAGATGCCCCTTGGGAAGGACGTCCCTGCGGACATCCTTGAAGGTGGCGAAGCAGAACCGGCAACGCATGTTGCACGGCTCCCACAGGTGGAAGTTGACGGTCGGCGGCATCGCCTTGAGGGCGGCCGTAAGCGCGAGGAACTGTGTTGCGGAAGACTGCGGGTCCATGAAGCCTCCAGAGGACGCCCGTGTCGGCGGGGCATCTGGTGCTCCACTTCCTTCACCGAATTAAGTGTGACCTGAATTCGTAAGCTACTGACATCTCTGGAGAAATTCGGTCCTTAATTGGTCCCGGGCGCGCTGGACGCGTTTGCGTGCCGTCGCGTGATCGATTTCCAGCCGGCGACCTATCTCAGCTTCGTCCAGTTCCTCGAAGTAGCGCATGCGGAGCACGTCCTGATGCTGCTTCGAGAGAGTGCAAAGCGCCTTCCGGAGCGCGAGGTGGGACTCCAATGCGACGTACTGCTCGTCGGGTTGGATGCGGCAGACGGGCTCTGGCAGGGACTCCAAGGTGCAGGTGCGGCTCATCGAATTGAATCGCCTCATCGCACCGTACTTGACCGCGCGGAGGAAGAACGACTCGAAGTCCAAGGGCGGTACATGTGATCTGCGCAGGCAGATGTTCAAAAGGATGGCGTGGATCAGATCCTCCGTGTCGGCGCCATTCATGATGAGTCCCTGCGCGATTCGGCGAGCTTTGGCCATCATCTCCTGCTGCTGGAAGGAAACTTCCAGACAGGAACGCACGTTGGTTTCGGATTCAGTGGCCGTGAGGTGGGCCGCAGATACCGCTCCTGGGCCATCATGGGAGGCGAACATCGCGGCGGGTCTGAGTGCCCCCGCTCCCAGGAGCGCCTGCCGCGAGCATTCCCAGGAGGCCGAGTCGCAAGGCGCGGGCTGGGCGTAGGCGATTGCCTGAGAACGGGACTCTAGGGCTTTGGCGAGAGGAACCACGGCCATCGCCGATGCCGTCGCCGCGAGCGCTCCCAGGGTCAGGACTCCGGCGCTGAACGGCGATGCCTTCGCGAGGCGCCAGGAGAGCCGTAGCATTCCCACGCTCATCCGAATGACCAGCGCGCTGATGGCGAGGACGGCCCAGACGGAGAATGCGATGACCAGCGCGCCAGTCAGCACGGGCAGGGCACTGCGTTGGTTTCCCTCCGGGAGGGACCACTGGCATGAGAGGAACAGAAGCAATCCCAGCAGGAGCCAGGGCCACCGGAGCAGCAATCGAGGAGGACCGGCTCGCCCCGCCATCCGCTGGTATCCATTCCAGGCGGTGACGGCCGCGAAGGCAATCAAGGCCATCGAGAGGAAGATGACGGACAACTGGGCCGCGCCTTCGAACACGCCGGAGGTGAGCGCACCAATCCGTTGCAGGACTGCGGCTGCGCCCGTAAGCCCCATGAGGCCCGTGAATCCAATGCCAAGAATGATGCCGGGCACGACGACGTTGGCTGCGAAGATGGCAAGAGCCAGCGCGACCAGCGCCAGTTGCCAACCCGAGGTACGTCGTGGCTGCGGTCCGGGCTCCCCCATATTTGCCATACGGCCTTCCTCCTCAGACCCGCCCGTCATGGTACGGGCTTGTCTGGTGGAGGGGAATCCGACAGGTCAGGACAGCCCGTTTGATTGGTCGTGTTTTGGAGAAACCCGGTGCTCAATGGGGTGGGTCGGTTTCGCCGCGATGCATGAACCCACCCTGGTCGCCGTGATGCACGACGGCCCTTATGTCCGGATGGGGGCCCAGGCGCGGAGCTTTCAGCCCGGTGATGCGCGGCGCTGCCTGGGGAGCGTGCGCCGGACCAGGGTCTTCTCCGGGACGCTCTCTTTGTCCTCTCGGCTGAGGACCTCGACGTCGACGACTCGTGCGCCATCCGCGGAGGCAGGGGGGCCGAGTGTCACCACCAACACTCGGTACGCCTCCTCCAGCCGCTTGTGCAGCTTGATGAAGTTCACCTGCGCGGTGCCGGGCATGTCCTCGGTGTACGTGAAGTACCAGCGCAGCTCGTCCAGGTTGCTGTAGTACCGGTCGATGACGGCCTGTTCTTGCTCAGGAAGGTGGATGAGCTGTTCGAACGCGCCGTCGGCGTAGCGCGAGGCGATGGTGTCGAGCAGCGGCTCTCGACTGCGCAGGCGCGAGAAGAGGGCGAACATCTCGTCACGTCGAGCTTCCAGTCGGCGCATGATGCCGGCTGCGTCCATTGCAAGCAGGTTGCGGACGCGATCGGCTATCTCATCGGCCTTCTTGCGGCGAGCCATGGCCGCACAGCCTAGTCCCCCCGCCCGAGTCGAGCCAATGGGGGGCCGCTGGGTCAGTAGACTCGCAGGAGCCTGGGCTGACAGACGAAGCGCGGGTTGCGGAAGTCGATGACCTCGATTTCGCCCGTGGTCTCCTCGAAGCGGCCCGCCAGGAGGCCCGCGGCCACGGCTGAGGCGACGTAGAGGCTGTCCTGTCCCTTGAGCTCCTTGAGCTTGCGGAAGTAGACGACGCGCCCCTCGACGGACCAGAGCGTGTGGATGCCAGTGGCTTTCACGCCTCGTGCCCCATCAGGAGGCGCACCGAGCTTCGCGAGCGAGGAGGGCACGCCATTCAGCACGAAGGCGTCGTAGGCCGGATTGCCGCTCAGCGTCACGAGCTTCGCGTCACGCAAGGTGCCATCCGAGTCCTGATGCAACTCAAGGGTGACGATGAGCTTCGCCCCGCCACCGCCCGCGAGCTTCTGCATCTCGTCGCCCGCCTGGACGCGACCGCGCAGGCCCTCCATCGAATAGTCGCCGGAGGAGTCGCCCAAGCGATTCTGGAGGGCCTGGAGTTGCTCTGACCCGGTAGGGGCGTTGGGGGTGGGGCCGCCCGGGTTGCCCGTGGCTCCGTAGTTCTTCGATTGCGAGGCCCAGGAGGTCTTGGCCTGATGGAGCAGGCTCGTGCCCGGGAACACCGGAGCGTCCTCGAGGCCCTTCTCGAGCGCCTTGCGCAGTCGACTGAAGTACGGGTCGATCAACCCGTTCGCCACGCGCAGGGTGGCCTGTTGGTCGTCGATGACGCCTTGTACTCGGCCACTGACACGTCCGCGTTCCTCGGCGGCGAGGGCTTCGCGCGACGGGCCTGCGTCTCCGGGGCGCAGGGTGCGCCCACTCTGAATGGGGATGCCCGAGGGCCTGGAATCTCCTCCGGGCATGAGCGTGGAGGGCAGGGGAAAGAGCTGGTCCGCAGGACGACGTGGACCGCGAGGAGCGGTCTCTCCGGCGAGCAAACCCATGGGAGTGTCCGCGTGCCGAAATTCGGGCTCTTCGCGCGCGGCGACAGGAGGCGGGGTGTTGTGTGGAGACGCACTGGCCTCCGTGGGGCCCATCGCGAGAGGACGTGTCTCGGGTCGCGCATCGAGGGAGCCCTCGGATGGTGCTGTCGTCGGGGAGTCACGTGCAGCGGTCGGGTGGGACAGCGCGTCTGGAGATACGGCCTCGGGGGCCTGTTCTTGCCCCTCGGTCACGGCATCGGGCGGTGTTCCGGGCCGCGAGGCGACGCTGTTGGAGGCCGCTTCTGGGGGCTGGGCTGAGGCTTCAGCGTTCTCGCGAGCAGGAGGAGGGGGCTCGGCGGGCGGAGGCTTGATG
>NZ_JABUMQ010000348.1:0-11295 GCF_013336645.1 Myxococcus sp. CA039A
AGAGGTGTATAAGAGACAGCCCGTGGGCCTTCACTGCTCCCCTGCCCTCCGGACAGCCTGGGCCGTCATGCGTTTGACGCGAGCGGACGACATGGTGGGGTGCGCCTGCCGTGATGCTGGTGACGGCTCCGTCGGTTGCGTACATTGCGCGCCGTTCGACCGGGGTTCCCGCGGTCCCCCTCCCTCTCGGCAACCGAGGAGGCGGGCGCCCGTGAGCGACTCGTGGTGCGGGCACGCACGGAGGGTCCAGCCATGGAGAAGGTGCTCAACTACATCGGTGGGGAGCTGCTGCCCGCCCGCGGTGGCCAGTGGCTGGACAAGCCAGAGCCCGCGACGGGGAAGACGTACGCCCAGGTGCCCGACTCGGACGCGACGGATATCCAGCACGCGGTGGAGGCCGCCACGCGCGCCTTCCCGGCCTGGTCCGCCACGCCCGCCGCCGAGCGCTCCCGCCTGATTCGCCGCCTGGCCGACGCCATCCGGGGCCGCCTGGACGACTTCGCCCGCGCGGAGTCCATCGACTCCGGCAAGCCGCTGTCCGTGGCGTCGAGCGTGGACATTCCGCGCAGCATCCTCAACTTCGAGTTCTTCGCGGACGCGGTGACGCAGTTCTCCAGTGAGGCGCACGCCACCGACGGCGTGGCGCTCAACTACACGCTGCGCTCTCCGTTGGGCGTGGTGGGCTGCATCTCCCCGTGGAACCTGCCGCTGTACCTGCTGACGTGGAAGCTCGCGCCCGCGCTGGCCATCGGCAACTGCGTGGTGGCCAAGCCCTCCGAAGTCACGCCGATGACGGCGTATCTCCTGTCCCAGGTCTGCCGCGAAGTGGGCCTGCCGCCGGGCGTGCTCAACGTCGTCCACGGCCTGGGTCCCAAGGTGGGCGCCGCCATGAGCCAGCATCCGGACATCGCCGCCATCTCCTTCACGGGCAGCACCCGCGTGGGCTCGGAGATTGCGCGCGTGGCGGCGCCCCACTTCAAGAAGCTGTCGCTGGAGATGGGCGGGAAGAACCCCAACGTCATCTTCGAGGACTGCGACTTCGAGGAGGCGCTGGCGACGACGGTGCGCTCGTCGTTCTCCAACCAGGGGCAAATCTGTCTGTGCGGCCCGCGCATCTTCGTGCAGCGCCCCCTCTACGAGCGCTTCAGGGACGCGCTGGTGGCGCGCACGCGGGCGCTCAAGGTCGGCGACCCGCTGGAGGCCGGCACCGAGCAGGGCGCGCTGGTGTCACAGCAGCACTTCGACAAGGTGATGGGCTACATCGACCTGGCGAAGCAGGAGGGCGGGCGCATCCTTGCTGGAGGCCGGCGCGCGAGCCTGTCCGGCCGCTGCCGCGAGGGCTGGTTCGTGGAGCCCACGCTCATCGAGGGCCTGGACGCGGCGTGCCGCACCAACCAGGAAGAAATCTTCGGACCTGTGGCCAGCATCATCCCCTTCGACCAGGAGGACGAGGTGCTCGCGTGGGCCAACTCCACGAAGTACGGCCTGGCGGCCAGCGTGTGGACGAAGGACGTGACGCGGGCGCACCGCTTCGCGTCCCGGCTGCACAGCGGCATCGTCTGGGTGAACTGCTGGATGCTGCGAGACCTGCGCACGCCGTTCGGCGGAGTGAAGGACTCGGGCGTGGGACGCGAGGGCGGGTGGGAAGCGCTGCGCTTCTTCACCGAGCCGAAGAACGTGTGCATCAAGCTGTGACGCGCTGGACGGAGACACGACGTGAGCACCAGTGAGCGAGTCGATTCCCAGAAGGCCCCGGAGCCCGTGGGCCTGTACCCCCACGCGCGCCGCGTGGGCAACCTGTTGTTCCTGTCGGGCGTGGGCCCGCGTGAGCGCGGGGTGAAGAAGATTCCCGGCGTGGAGCTGGACGCCGAGGGCAACATCACCTCGTACGACATCGAGGCGCAGTGTCACTCGGTGTTCCGCAACGTCCGCTACATCCTGGAGGCCGCGGGCTCGTCCTGGGAAAAGCTGGTGGACGTCACGGTGTACCTGACGGACATGAAGAAGGACTTCCCCACGTACAACCGGCTGTGGGCGGAGTACTTCAAGGACAACCCGCCGTGCAGGACGACGCTCGAAATCAATCGGCTGCCCACGCCCATTGCCATCGAGCTCAAGTGCATCGCCACCATCGGAGACGACTGAATGGGCCGCCTGACCCCCATCAACTTCAAGAAGTGGATTGATGAGCACCGCCACCTGCTCAAGCCGCCCGTCGGCAACCAGCAGGTGTGGGCGGACCGCGAGTTCATGGTCACCGTGGTCGGCGGCCCCAACTCGCGCACGGACTTCCACATCAACGAGGGCGAGGAGTTCTTCTACCAGTTGGAGGGCACCATCAACCTGCGCGTGCTCGACGACGGCAAGCCCGTGGACATCCCCATCTCCGAAGGGGACATCTTCCTGTTGCCGCCCAAGGTGCCGCACTCGCCGCAGCGTCCCGCCGGCACGGTGGGCCTGGTGCTGGAGCGCCGCCGCCTTCCCGGAGAGCTGGATGGCTTCATGTGGCTGTGCCCCACGTGCGGCGAGAAGCTCTACGAGGAGTTCGTGCACGTCACCAATCTGGTGACGCAGCTGCCGCCCATCTTCGAGCACTTCTACGGCAACCCGGACAACTGCACGTGCAAGAAGTGCGGGACGAAGGTCACCAAGGAAGGGCCGAAGCGTTGAAGGTCGACATCCACACGCACCTGTTGCCGGAGAAGCTGCCGCGCTTCGCGGAGCGCTATGGCTATGGCGGCTTCATCACGCTGGACCATCACCAGCCGTGCCGCGCGCGGATGCTGCGCGACGACGGGAAGTTCTTCCGCGAGGTGGAGAGCAACTGTTGGGACCCGGTGAAGCGCATCGAGGAGTGCGACGCGGCGGGCGTGCACGTCCAGGTGATTTCCACCGTGCCGGTGATGTTCAGCTACTGGACGAAGCCGGAGCACGGGCTGGATTTGTCGCGCTTCCTGAACGACCACGTCGCCTCCGTCGTGCGTGAGCACCCCAAGCGTTTCGTGGGCCTGGGCACGGTGCCACTGCAGTCGCCGGAGCTGGCGATTCGCGAGCTGGAGCGGTGCGTGAAGGAGCTGGGGCTGGCGGGCGTGCAGATTGGCAGCCACGTCAACGACTGGAACCTCTCCGACGAGAAGCTGTTCCCGTTCTTCGAGGCCGCGAGCGAGCTGGGCGCGTCCATCTTCGTCCACCCATGGGACATGATGGGCGAGGCGAAGATGCAGAAGTACTGGCTGCCGTGGCTGGTGGGCATGCCCGCGGAGGTGTCGCTGGCCATGTGCTCGCTCATCTTCGGCGGCGTGCTGGAGCGGCTGCCCAGGCTGCGCTTCGCCTTCGCGCACGGTGGCGGCTCGTTCCCCGGGACGCTGGGGCGAATCGAGCACGGCTTCGAGGCGCGTCCGGACCTGGTGGCCGTGGACAACAAGGTGCCGCCGCGCGACTACCTGGGCCGCTTCTGGGTGGACTCGCTGGTGCACGACGCGGAGACGCTGCGCTTCATCGTCAAGCTGTTCGGCGCGGACAAGGTGGCGCTGGGCAGTGACTATCCCTTCCCCCTGGGCGAGCTGCGCCCGGGCACTCTCATCGAATCGATGAGCGAGCTGGCGCCCGACGCGCGCGAGCAACTGCTCTGGAAGAACGCCCTGGCGTGGCTGGGGCGCTCTCGCGAGGACTTCGCACCATGACGACGACGCTTCCCTACGAGGACTCCGAGGACTTCGCGCGCCGCGCCGACGCGGAGGACCCGCTGCGCACCTTCCGCGACGCGTTCCTCTTCCCTCCCGCCCCGGACGGCAAGCCGGTGGTGTACCTGGCGGGCAACTCGCTGGGGCTCCAGCCGCGCAACGCCGCGCGCTACGTGCAGGAGGAGCTGGAGGACTGGGCAAAGCTGGGCGTGGAGGGGCACCACCAGGGGCGGCACCCGTGGCTGCACTACCACGAGCTCGTCACCGAGCAGGCCGCGCGGCTGGTGGGCGCGAAGCCGCAGGAAGTGGTGGTGATGAACACCCTCACGGTGAACCTGCACCTCATGATGGTGTCGTTCTACCGGCCCACGCGCGAGCGGTTCAAAATCCTCGTCGAGGGCGGCGCGTTTCCGTCGGACCAGTACGCGGTGGCGTCCCAGGCGCGCTTCCACGGGTATGACCCGCGCGAGGCGGTGTTGGAGCTCAAGCCGCGCCCCGGTGAGGAGACGCTGCGCACCGAGGACATCCTCGCCACGTTGGACCAGCACGGGCACGAGGTGGCGCTCGTGTTGCTCGGCAGCGTGAACTACCTCACGGGCCAGGCGTTCGACCTGGCGGCGATTACGCGCACGGCGCACTCGAAGGGGTGTCTCGTCGGGTTCGACCTGGCGCACGGCGCGGGGAACTTGAAGCTGTCGCTGCACGACGACGGGCCGGACTTCGCGGTGTGGTGCTCGTACAAGTACCTCAACGGGGGCCCGGGGAGCCTGGGCGGCGTGTTCGTACACGAGCGTCACTCGCGCTCGCGGGACATCCCCCGCTTCGAGGGCTGGTGGGGGCACGACAAGACGACGCGCTTCCAGATGGGGCCCGACTTCGACCCGATTCCAGGCGCGGAGGGGTGGCAGTTGTCCAACCCGCCCATCCTCCAGCTCGCGGCGCTGCGCGCGTCGTTCGAGCTGTTCGACAAGGCGGGCATGGAGGCGCTGCGCGCGAAGAGCGAGCGGCTCACGGGGTATCTGGAGTTCTTGTTGGACAAGTTGCCGCCGGCCTTCGTGCGCATCACCACGCCGAGGGACCCGAAGCAGCGCGGCGCTCAGCTCTCACTGCGCTTCAAGGGCGAGGCGCAGGGGATGCTCAAGCGCCTGTCGGATGCGGGCATCGTCTGCGACTTCCGCAAGCCGGACATCATCCGCGCGGCGCCCGCGCCGCTGTACTGCAACTTCACTGATGTCTACCGCTTCGTGAAGACGCTGGAGGGCCATGCCCGTGGGTGAGCGGAACGAAGCCGTCACCGTGGTGGGCGCGGGCCTCGTGGGCTCGCTGCTCTCCGTGTTCCTGGCGCGCCGGGGCTACTCCGTGGAGGTGCTGGAGCGCCGTCCGGACATGCGCCGCGAGGTCATCGACGCGGGCCGCTCCATCAACCTCGCCATCTCCACGCGCGGCCTGTACGCGCTGCGGCAGGTGGGGCTGGAGGAGGAGGCGCTGAAGCATGCCATTCCGATGCGCGGGCGGATGATTCACCCGCCGAAGGGGGCGCTGGCGTACCAGCCCTATGGCAAGGACGACTCGCAGCACATCAACTCGCTGTCGCGGGCGTGGCTGAACAAGTTCCTGATGTCGGCGGCGGAGGCCACCGGCAAGGTGCGCATCCGCTTCAATCAGCGGGTGACGCAGGCGGACCTCGCGACGGGTTCGCTCACGGTGCTGGACGAGGCCTCGGGGCAGGAGCGCCAGGAAGCGGGCCGAGTGTTGTTCGGCACGGACGGCTCCGGCTCGGCGGTGCGGCAGGCGATGGAGCAGGTGCCGGGCTTCGCGGCGACGCAGGAGCAACTGGGGCACGGATACAAGGAGCTGACAATTCCGGCGGGCCCGGGCGGCGCGTTCCAGTTGGAGAAGCACGCGCTGCACATCTGGCCGCGTGGCACGTACATGCTGATCGGGCTGCCCAATGAAGATGGCAGCTTCACGTGCACGCTGTTCCTGCCGTGGAAGGGGCCGGTGAGCTTCGAGTCGCTGGACTCGCCCGCGAAGCTGGAGGCGTTCTTCGAGGAGCAGTTCCCCGATGCGAAGGCGCTCATCCCGGATTTGACGGAGGCCTTCTTCGCGCGGCCCACGGGCGGCATGGTGACGGTGAAGTGCGCGCCCTGGCGCGTGGGCGACAAGGCCCTGGTGCTGGGCGACGCGGCGCACGCCATCGTCCCCTTCTTCGGCCAGGGGATGAACTGCGGCTTCGAGGACTGCACGGTGCTGGATGGGCTGTTGGAGCAGCACGGCACGTGGGCGGACGTCTTCGGGACGTTGGAGCGGCTGCGCAAGACGAACGCGGATGCCATCGCGGACATGGCGGTGGAGAACTTCGTGGAGATGCGCGACAGCACCGGCAGCCCGCGCTTCCTGTTGGAGAAGGCCGTGGAGAAGGCGCTGCTCAATGCCTTTCCGGGCGAGTTCGTCAGTCGCTACTCGATGGTGAGCTTCAGCCGCGTGCCGTACCGGCTGGCCTATGAAGTGGGGGCGATTGCCGGCGGCATCGTCTCCGAGTTGTCCGAGGGGCTGACGCGCGCCGAGGACGTGGACCTGGGGCGGGCGAAGCAGCTCATCCAGGAGCGACTGGTGCCATTCATGAAGGAGCACGCGGATGGATTTCGGACTCAAGGGTAGGCGCGCGCTCGTCATGGGCGCATCGGCGGGGCTGGGCTACGCGACGGCACAGGCGCTGGTGAAGGAAGGCGCCACGGTGGCCATCTGCTCGCGCGGTGGCGACAAGTTGGAGCGCGCGGCGAAGGAGTTGGGCGCGGCGCTCGCGGTGCCGTGTGACTTGAACCAGCCGGGCGCGGCGAAGCGACTGGTGGACGAGGTTGTCGCGAAGCTGGGTGGCGTGGACGTGCTCGTGGTGAACACGGGCGGGCCTCCGGCGGGCGGCTTCGAGTCGCTGACAGCGGAGCAGTGGCAGCTCGGCTTCCAGAGCCTGTGGATGGCGGCGGTGGATGGCATCCAGGCGTCGTTGCCGGGAATGAAGGAGCGCAAGTGGGGCCGCATCGTCCTGGTGACGTCGCTGGCCGCGCGCGAGGCGATGCCCAACCTCACCATCTCCAACGGCCTGCGCGCCGGATTGCTCGGGCTGGTGAAGACGGTGAGCAACGAAGTGGCGCAGCACGGCGTCACGTTGAACGCGGTGCTGCCGGGCTTCCACGCCACCGAGCGGATGACGCAGCTGGGCCTCACGGACGAGAAGGTGGCGCCGCAGATTCCCGCGCGGCGACTGGGTCGTCCCGAGGAGCTGGCCTCGCTGGTGGCGTTCCTCTCCTCCGAGCAGGCCTCGTACATCACCGGCCAGTCCATCGTCGTCGACGGCGGCGCGCAGCGCGGGTTCTGAAGCGACGAAGGCTCCGAGGGAGATGAGCGGGCAGGGCTCATCCCCTCGGAAGTGCGCCTACGCCTCCCGAGCCAACAGCGCGTCCAGCGCGCGGTAGCTCTCGTTGAGGCCCCCTTCCATGCCGGAAGACGCCATGCCGTCGCGCTCCTCCGTCGTGTAGAAGAGCGACGTCGCCACCAGCTTCGTGCGGCCGTTACCCACGTCCTCGAGCGTCGTCGTGATCAGGATGACGTAGCCCGGCATGCCATCCCACTCGAAGGTCTGCACCATCCGCTCGGGCGGCGTGACTTCGCGGAACCGGCCCTCGAAGCCGTGAGCGTCGCCCTCGGCGTGCTCGACGAAGCGCCAGTGTCCTCCGCGCTCGACCTCCAGCCGTTCGACGACGAGCTTGTTGCCACGGCCCCACCACTGGGCCACCTGCTTCGGGTCCGTCATCGCCCTCCAGACGCGCTCGCGCGGGGCATCGAAGATGCGCTCGGTGCGAATCTCCCGGTCGGACGGCTGCGTGACGACGGCATCCCTGGACATCTGCTGCGAAGACTTGCTCATGACTCCTCCTCATCTTTCGTTCGCGCGAGGAACTCACCCAGCCTGTCGAGCCGAGCGTCCAGCATCCGCCGATAGCCGGCGATCCACGCCGCCTCGTCCTCCAGGCGACGCGGTCCCAATTTGCAGGTCCTCACCCGCCCCACCTTCTCGGTGGAGACCAGCCCCGCCTCTTCCAGCACGTGCACGTGCTTCTTCATGCCCGTCAGGGTCATGTCGAAGGACCCGGCCAGCTCGCTGATGGACGCCTCGCCACGTCCCAGCCGCTCCAGCACGCCCCGACGCGTGGCATCCGCCAGCGCTCCGAAGGCCAAATCGAGCTGCGAATTAAACTGAACCATATGGTTCAGTGATAATCAAGGTCGCTGTCGCGCGCAAGTCCCTCGCGACAGAACGCGCTCACGACGGGGCCGCGACGACGGGCCCGCGTGCTCGTGCGCCGAGGGACTTCGCGAGCGCTCCGCACGAAGCTCGGGAGCACACCCGTGGCGGGTACGCCTTGGAGCACGCGCGCATCCGACGCGCCGAATCCTTGGTGCGCCTTTTCACCCGCAGTACGGTCCCTGGGCGAACCTGCCTCGGAGTCCCCCTTCATGGTTTCGCGTCGATTGGTTGCACCCGTGGTGTCGCTCGGCTTGTCCACGCTCGTGTTGGTGCTCACGGTGGGCAATGGCTGCAGGACGACGGGCACCGGACTTCGCACCAACGCGGACTCCTCGCCGCCCGTGACATGCCCTCCGGGCTTCCGTCCCTTCACGCTGACGAACCAGGCGAGCCAGACGGTGTGGATTGGACAGACGGCGGGCGCCGCGCCTCCGCCCTTCGCCTGCACCACCGACACGGACTGTGGTCCGAATCAGCAGTGCAACAACCCGGGCTGTACCAGCAGCGCCGACTGCAACGCCGGCAACATGTGTGACACGAACACGGGCCAGTGCATGGTGGCGACTGGCAGCGCGTGCAACGGTGGCGCGCCCATCGTCACCGTCAATCTTCCCTCCATGCAGTGCACGGGTGCGAAACAGGTGGCGGCCTGCGCGGGCTGCGGTTCCGAGGGCTGTGACTCCACCACGGGCCTGTGCAACTGCGCGACGGGTGGCCAGGGCGTGTGCCCCACCGGGACGACGTGCGCCAACACCGTGCAGGAGTGCAGCCTCGCCAACGGCGGCACCTGCTACTTCCAGCAGGTGGTCCCCGGTGAGAACCAGGCCTGCGGCTCGGGCAACACCACGTGTCCGACGGGACAGACGTGCGATGTGGAGTTGGGCCTGTGCCAGTACTCGCGCACGGATGGCGGCGTGCCCCTGGATGCGCTGGAGCTGACGCCCCAGGAGACGGCCACGCTGTGCATGCCGTCCTCGCTTCCGCCCGCCTACGCCAACCTCCAGCCCCAGTTGACGGCCTGCACCCAGGACTCGCAATGCCAGAGCAACCGCTGCCTGGTGGCCAGCGGCCCCGACATCACCAACCCGCCCACGGACTGTCCCCAGGACGCGGGCTCCACCGCGTGCCTGTGTCGCCCCGTCGTCGGCTGGAGCGGCGGCATCTTCGGGCGCACGGGATGTCAGGCGGACGGAACGAAGTGCCAGAGCGCGGACTGCGGCAACGGGCCCGGAATGCCGTGTCCGCTCGGCAAGGGCGGCACCAATCCCTTCGCCGCGGCGGAGTTCACCCTCCAGCCCAATGCGTCCGACTTCTACGACGTCACCGTCATCAACGGCGCGAACGTCAGCATCCAGATGGGACCCACGAATGACGGCGGCTTCGCGCCCGCGTCCCAGCCGTCGCCCTATAACTGTGGCACCGCGGGCTCGCGCGTCGCACAGAGCGTTCCCGACGCGGGAACGCTGGAGGCGTGCTCGTGGCAGTTCACTCCGGACACGACGGCCGGGCTCTCGGCCGACTACTCCACCCTGCTGCGTGCCATCACCCTGCCGACGTGCAGCCAGAACAGCGACTGCGGGGCGGGCACCACCTGCATCAGCGGCGTGTGCCAGCCCACGCTGACGAAGTGTGCCCTCACCGAGCCGTACTGCGCGGGCAACGCGGTGTGCAGCAACCCCAACAATCCCGCCGCCGGCTATTGCAGCACCTGCGCGTCGAACAGCGACTGCGCGGGCCTGGATGACGGGGGCACGCCAACGTGCGGCACGGCCTTCCTTCCGGGCGTCAACACCATGACGCCGCTCATCCAGACGTGTGGCCAGTCCATCGGCTGGTGGTCCTACGAGGACCTCTGCGCGGCGATGCCTCCGTTCAGCTACGGCCCGCTCAACTGCGCGCAGCCGATGAGCGCGGGCACGGTGACGGACACGCTGAACAACCTCTTCCAGTGCGCGGGGAACTTCGGCCAGTCCTGCTACAACTCGAGCGCGGGCAACACCCCCGCCTGCTGCGGCTGCCCGACGTTCCCCGGCAACCCCGCGGGCGGCTTCTGGCCCACCACGTTGGAGGCCGGCAACAACCCGGCCCAGCAGGCCCAGGGGCAGTGCATCAACAACAACACCACGTGGGCGCAGAACGTCCAGCCGTGGCTCGCGTTCCTCAAGAAGGCGTGCCCCACCGCGTACACGTATGCGTATGACGACGCGACCAGCACCTTCACGTGCATGACCGCGGGCACCGGAGGCCCGGACGGTGGGACGCCCAACTCGGTGGGCTACGGCCTCGTGTTCGGTGACGTGAACTAGCGGCGGGACAGGGCGCGCCGCTCATGCCGACAAGGCGATGATGGCGCGCTCGACTCCAGATGGGCCTGCGCTCAGAGCAGCGAGCGCACGGCGTCCACCACCTGGGGCCATTCGCGTGAGCGTGGGTCGACGACCTCGAAGTGGCCCGCGCCGGGCAGCACGACACAGCGCACGTCGTCGCCATGCGCGCGGCCCCGGGCACAGTAGTCCGCGCTCATCGCCACGGGGACGGTGTCGTCCTCGGAGCCGTGGAGGATGACCTGGGGAACGCCCAGGGGCTGGAGCGCGGCGGGCGAGGCGCGCTGGTAGCGCAGGGGTACTTCCAAGGGGGAGCCGCCGAGGAGGAGCTCCGCGGCGCGGTCGCTCAGCCCCAGCTCGTAGGTGCGCGTCAAATCGGCCAGGCCCGCGAGGGAGACGATTCCGCGAGGGCGCAGCGGGTCCTCGCGGCGCAGCGCGCTTCCCACGGGCATCCGGTGACGCGCCCCGAGCCACAGCGCGAGGTGGCCGCCCGCGGAGTGTCCCAGGAAGACGACGCGGGAGAGGTCCAGGGGATGCGCTTGTGCGAGGGTGCGCAGGAAGTCCGCGCCGAGCGCGACGTCTTCCAAGGTGCCGGGATAGCCACCGCCCTCGTGGCCGATGCGTCGGAACTCCAGGCTCCATGTGGCGAAGCCGCTCGCGGTGAGCGCGGCGCACAGGTGGCCCAGGTGAGCGAGGTCATACTTCGCGCGCCAGAAGCCCCCGTGGAGGGCCACGACGACGGGATGAGGCCCCGGACCCGACGGAAGCCGCAACTCCCCGAAGTGGTGCGGCCCCGGGCCATAGCTGATGCGTGCATCCGGCGCGGGAGGCGCCTCCTCGAGAATCCACAGCGAGCTCATGCCCGCATTTTCAAGAGGCGCCAGGGCCCTCACAAGCCGTGCCCGTCCATGGCCCTCCCGGGCAGGCAAGCTCCCAGGGCGTCCAAGTGTCCTTCGGACGTCACTCCCACCCTCCCGGAGGC
>NZ_JABUMQ010000349.1:0-11244 GCF_013336645.1 Myxococcus sp. CA039A
GGTTCAGGGAGGGGCGGGGGTCTTGAACTCGGGGATGAGTTCGCCGGTAAGGCGGATGCTCTTGAGGACGGCCTCGTGCGAGAGGGCGCCCACCTGGTGGAAGGACATGAGGGCGTCGATTCCCAGCGACTCGTAGCGCTTGAGGCCCTGCCGCACCTGGTCCTTCGTGCCGACGATGAGCGAGTCCTGCGCGCTCAAGACTTCCCACACCTGCTCGTGCGGCACGTCCTCGCCGGACATGATGCGGCCGAGGATGCGCTGGGCCTTGGACACGGGGGCGTTCGGGTCCTTGCCGCGCAGGTACTGGCCCGTCAGGCCGCCACCGGCGGGGTCCTTGGCGAGCGCCTCCAGCTCCGCGGCCGACTTGACGAAGAAATCCTTGGCCTCGAAGAAGGTGAAGGAGCCGTTGGTGTACCAGGCCGCGGCCTGGGCGGCGCCGTTCTCCATGGCCTCGCGCTCCGAGTCCGCGCAGTGCACGAAGGTGAAGAAGGCCACCTGGTTGTTCACGAACTCGCCCACGGGCTCACAGCGCGTCCTCAGCGCCTCGCGGTAGAGGTGAATCATCTCTCCCACCTGCTCCGGAGAGGCCCACAGCGTCACGCCGAGCGCGCCCACGCCATTGCGTCCCGCCTGCTCGAAGGACGCGGGGCTGGAGCACGCCTGCCACAGGGGAGGGTGCGGCTTGCGGTAGGGCTTGGGGATGACGCTGATGTCCTTGACGCGGAAGTCCGGCGTGTCCCAGGAGAACTTCTCCTGCGTCCACATCTTCGGGACCATCTCGAAAGCCTGCTGCATCTGTGAGCGGGTGGCGTCCGCGTCGATGTTGAAGACGCGCCACTCGGGGATGGTGCTGCGGGCCATGCCGAGCTGGAAGCGGCCGCCGCTCAGGTGGTCGATGAACGCGGAGCGCTCGGCGATGCGGATGGGGTGGTTGAAGCGCGCGGGCGCGAGCGCGGCCGAGTGGCCCACGTGGATGTTCTTCGTACCCATCGCGATGGCGGTGAGCATGACCTCCGGCGCGGAGCTGTAGCTGAACTCCACCGCGGTGTGATGCTCCACCTGCCACCAGACGCCGTAGCCCATCTCATCCGCCAGCCGCGCCTGCTCCAGTGTTTCGCGGATGAGCCGATGTTCATGGTCCGGCTGGGTCCAATGTTCCTTCGGGTGCTGCATCTCCGAGAAGATATCGAGTCGCATGTCAGGTCCTTCCCCCTGTAGACCTCGGGTTGATGCGACTGTAGCACCAGGAGTGTGGTTGTTCCGTCTCGCGGGTCAATCCTTGTCACGGCGAGGGTCGCGGTTGACATCCATTGTTTGTCTTACCTGGTGCTGTTCGCGGGAGGTCGCCAGCCCGCACCCTTCGTTTCAAGTGCGGGGCGATGTGGCCATCGGCCTGTCGAATGGGTCCTGCATGGGTAGCGTCCCAAGTACGCGAGGCGCGCCGGGCCGAGCGCACCCTGTTCTCTCTTTTTGGAGCTTTCATGTGGAAGCAGGTCTTCCTGGTGGTGGTGCTCGCCGCCCAGACACTCATGGGTTGTGGAGGCGATGCGGTGTCGTATTCGGCGCCGGTCGGCATCAACCTCAAGGCCAAGTCGTCTGATACCGTCAATGCGACCGTGACTTCGCGGAAGGGCATCTCGACCGAGTCGGGAAATCCCTTCAAGGTCTTCGTCGATGCGGCGCGCGAGGAGCTGGACGGAAAGTCCCCTGCGCGCATCGAACTCACCCAGCTCACGCTCACCCTGGGCGCGTCCAGCGTCGGCGTGAGCTCGCTGGCCGAGGTCTTCACCGGCCGCGTGGACATCCTCTTTCTCATCGATGACTCCAACAACACCTACGTCGCGGGCCACGGGGAGAGCCCCACGGGCAGTGGCCCGGTGGCATTCATCGTCGACTTCGACTCGGAGGCGATGGCGGAGGAGGACTACACGCGCTTTCTCGCGGGTCGGTTCGATGTGGTCCTGCGAGGCACGGCGGCGCCGACCTTCACGAGCAAGGGCGCGGACGTCGACTTCCAATCGACCTTCTCCTTCACGGCTTTCGAGTGAGCCCCTCCGTCACCCCCGCGAGGCCCCCACGGCGAAGGTGACGACCTCCTCCCGGGCACCCGTCCGCTTCCCAGGCCGGGTGCCCGCGAGGGCCACGTCGGGAACAGGTGCCCCGCGCGCACGAACCACGTATGCAGGAGCGCATGAGCCGCGCTGACTCCCGTGGAATCCTCTTCGACCTCGACGGCACGCTGGTGGACTCGCTGCCGGATATCATCGACAGCTTCCTGCAAGCCTTCCCCGTGCATGGCCTCACCGCCCCCACCTACGCCCAGGTGCGCGCGCTCATCGGCTACCCACTCGACTTGATGTACGCGGAGTTCGCGCCCCAGCACGTGCCCGCGCTGTGCGCCACCTATCGCGAGCACTACCCCCTCAACTACATGAACCGCTCGCGCCCCTATCCCGGTGTGCTGGAGGCCCTCGGCACGCTGCGCGAGCGCGGCTACCTGCTGGCCGTGGCCACCACCAAGAAGAGCCCCATGGCCCGCCGCTTCGTGGACGCCATGGGCCTGGGTTCCGTGCTCCACCATGTGCAGGGCACGGATGACTTTCCGCACAAACCCGCACCCGACGTGCTCCACCGCGCCCTCGCCGAGCTGAAGACGGGCGGATTGTGGATGGTGGGTGACACCACCCTGGACCTGCGTGCAGGCAAGGCGGCCGGACTGCGCACCTACGGTGTCACCTGGGGCACTCACCCCGTGGAGGAGCTGGCCGGTGAAACACCGGATGAGCTTCAGCCCGACTTGCGACGGTTGCTGGAGCGCCTTCCTCCCCTGTCCTGAGTCGCTCGCTATACTTGGAAAGTATGGAGCCACTGCCCGACGTCCTCCGTCATTTCCATCCCGTGCTCCCAGCCACCGCGCTCCGTAAGAAACCCATGCGAGTGGAGGTGGCCGGTCGTGCCTATGCCCTCTTCCGGGACGCTGAAGGGCGTCCCGCCGCGCTCGCGGATGCGTGTCCCCACCGCTTCGCGCCTTTGTCCAAGGGCCGCGTGCGCGCGGATGGTCGGCTCCAGTGCCCGTACCATGGCTGGCGCTTCGACGCGCAGGGGCAGGGCGCCAATCCCAGTCAGCCGGAGCTGCGGCACTGCGACGTGAAGAGCTTCCAGGTGGTGGAGCACCGGGGCTACCTGTGGCTGGCCCATCGCGACACCCCGCTGTCCTCGCTGCCGGAGCTTCCCGCCAACGACGGCTACCTCTTCGGGGGCAGCTTCTCCGTGCTCTTCGAGGCGCCGCTGCATGTCGCGCTCGACAACTTCAGCGAGGACGAACACACGCCCTACGTCCACACCCGCCTGGGCTGGGATGACCCTCATGCGGGCCAGGTGGAGTTCGAGGCGCACAACCTCGAGGACCGCACGGAGGTGTTCTACCGCGCCCCCCAGCGGCCCGCGGCGCTCATGAAGCTTCTGGGCGTGCGCGACGGCGACCTGTTCCGCAACGAGTGGGTGACGCGCTTCGACCCGGTGCACAGCCAGTACACCGTGAGCTGGGAGGCGCCCTCCGGAAAGCAGCGTCCGTTCATCACCCGCGCCAACATCTTCTTCGTCCCGGAGACGGCGAAGACGACGCGCCTGCATGTCTTCTCCTTCCTGCGCTGCGTGCAGCCGCTGCTCAAGCCCTTCCTGCCGGTGGCGGCCCGCGTGGCCATGGAGCTCACCCGCTGGGAGGTCGTCGACGACGCGCGCTTCATCCCCACCGTCGCGGACACGCCCTACAGCCACAGGGGCATGCGCCTGGACCGGTACGACAAGCCGCTGGTTCACCAGCGCCGGCTGATGGAGCGCATCTACTTCCGTCAGCCTCGGACGACGACCACCGAGGACGAACTGCCCGCCGTGTCGCTCGCGCGCGAGGCGGTAGGCTGAAGCCCGCATGAGCCTGGACGCGCGCGTCATGGAGACCCTCGTCGCCCAGCGGCGCCGCTTCCTCGCGTTCCTGGCCCCGCGCGTGGGCAGCCCGGAGGAAGCCGAGGAGGTCCTCCAGCTCGCCCTGGTGAAGGGGCTGGAGAAGGGCGAGGGGCTGCGCGACGAGGAGAGCGCGGTGGCCTGGTTCTACCGGCTGCTGCGCAACGTCCTGGTGGACCGCCACCGCCGCGCCCGCAGGGAAGAGCGCGCCCTGGCCGTCGAGGACGCGGAGGCTCCCCGCTCCACCGAGGACGCCGAGGCGCTGGAGTCCTCCGTGTGCGCGTGCGTGGCGGGGCTGACGGACACGCTCAAGCCGGAGTACTCGGCCGCCATCCGCCGCGTGGACCTGGAGGGCACGCCCGTCTCGACGTTCGCCCGCGAGGAAGGGCTCACCGCGAACAACGCCGCCGTCCGCCTGCACCGCGCCCGGCAGGCCCTGGGTCGTCGGCTCATCGAATTGTGCGGCACCTGCTGTACCCACGGCTGCGTGGACTGCGCCTGCGAGCCGGGGCGTCCCCGAGTCACCGAAGAGGCCTGACAAAAAGCCGGTGTAATGCGGCACGGGGGCCGGGCGTCAGCCCTGGCGTCAGGGGCGGGCGGGTGCTCGCCCTCTTCGTCGAGGACCTCTCATGGACGCCGAAACCCTCCACCGCCTCGCGCTGCCCGCCAGCGCCGTCGCCTTCCTCCTCTTCGCCATGGTGCTGCCCACCGCGCGGCTGCGCCGCCGCACGGGCCAGGCCGCCTTCGTGCTGCACCGCCGCGCCAATCCCTTCCAGCGTGTCATCGGCGTGTGCATGGGCCTGTTCATCCTCGGCCTGACGGCCTGGAGCGCGCTGTACGCGGCGCTGGGCTCGGAGCGGCTCGGCGTGTGGCCGGTGCCGGACGCCGTCCGGTGGCTGGGCTGGGCGGTGCTGCTCGCGGGGCTCGTCGTCGTGCTGGTGGCCCAGGTGCAGATGGGCGCGTCCTGGCGCATCGGCATCGACCGGGAGCCCACGGCGCTGGTGACGGACGGCCTGTTCTCCGTCGTCCGCAATCCCATCTTCGCGGGCATGCTGTGGGTCGTGGTGGGGATGGCCTGCGTGACGCCGAGCGCGTGGACGTGGATGGCGTGCGCCGACTACGTGCTGCTCGTGTCTCTTCAAGCAAGGCTGGAGGAGGAGCACCTCGCGCGGCTGCACGGCCCGGCGTATCGCGAGTACGCGGCGCGGGTGGGGCGCTTCCTGCCAGGGTTGGGCCGGTTGGAGCCCGCGGAAGTCACGGCCTGAAGGGCACACCTCCCAACGGCACCCGGGACCGGGATGAACTCCGGCCCCAGGCGCCACGGGTAGGTCAGTCGTTCACGTCACTGCACCGTGAAGGCGAGGTCATCCACGTCCGTGAAGCCGCCACCGGGGCATGCACCCGAGAGGCTGGTGGAGCGGAGGACGGCTCGCACCGCCTGCTGCGCGCCCGCCGGCAGGGTGTAGGTTCGCGTCACCCACGCATACCCCGCGCTCGACAGGGTGGTCGCGCCCAGGCTGACCCACGTCGGGCTGGCGGCGTTGGCCGCGGTGAAGATCTCCAACTGCTCCCCGGTGCCCGAGGCAAAGGCGCTGACCTCCACGCGCACCGTCTTCCCCGAGGCGAACGGCGTCTTGTCGAGCGTCATCACCCGCACGCGCTCAACCGAGCCATCCTTGAGGTATCCGCCCGTGACGTCAGTGCCCACGGTGGTGACCGCGGAGCCATCCGCGCAAGTGCCCTGCAGCGTGTTGGGCTGCTGGGCCTCCGGATACACCGTCCCCCGGCCCTCATAGAACATCCCCGAGTCGCAGGAGGCCTGCGCCGTCGAGCACAGCCCGGTCTGTCGCGTCGTGTTGTAGGTGGCCAGAAGCATGGGGGCCAGGGTGCAGGTCAACCCCGCGCTCGCGCGAGCACAGAGGTCCGCCCGGCCATCGCCATTGACGTCTCCCAGGGCGAGCGTCGAGCCGTACTCGTCGGCGGACCACCCTTCGGAGTCACCGAAGTCCATGTTGGTGACATAGCGGTAGTTCCTGAAGGAGGTCCCCGTCGAGAAAGAACAGACCAGCCCCGTCGAGTGCCGGCCGCAGACGTCCGCCTTGCCGTCCCCATCGACGTCGCCGAGCTTGATGGACTTGTAGCGCGACGGCAGGGTTCCCCATCCCTGGGCGTCATCGAAGGACATCTGCGTCCAGCGCGACGCCGTCGCGAAGCCCGTGGCGACGCCCTCGGACAGTCCACACCACATGCCGTCCGCCCCACGCGCGCAGATGTCCGCCTTGCCGTCGTTGTCCAGGTCCGCCAACTGGAACGTCGTGGCGTGCTTCGCCAATGCCCACGACGGGGCCGTGAAGTCCGAGCTCCAGGACGTCGCGGCCTCGAAGGTCGTCCCGTTGAAGAGGCTGCATACGATTTCACCCGCCGCGTTCCGCCCACAGATGTCGGCATAGCCATCGAGGTCCCCGTCGACGTTCCCGATCCGGATCGAGCCATAGAGCGCCTCCGAGGCATTCCACCCGTTCGCATTGGAGAACTCCGCCGCGTCCCAGGCCGACGTCGCGAACGCCGTCGTTCCGTTCGACTTGAAGCACAGGTAGCCAACCACGGCACGGATGCAAGCATCGGCGTTGCCATCATTGTCGATGTCCGCCAACTGGAACGTCGTGCTGTACTGGGCCGGCTTGTAGCCATCCGTGTCGGCCACCAGGCTCAGCCAGTTGGTCGCGGTGTCCATGGAGCCGTCCGCGAGCGACAGCGCGCACCGAATCCCCCCGGAGCCACGCCCGCACACGTCCGCCTTGCCGTCGCCATTGATGTCACCCAGCCGGACCGTCCCGTAGTAGCCAACGTCGCTGTTCCACGTCTCCCAGTCGGACAGGTAGGTCGTGGTCCATTGGGTCGGAGCGGGAAAGCTGAACATTCCCCGGACGCCGGGATGCGCGTCGAGCGGGACGAAGACGTACGGGGTGCCAGACACGGCCTTGAGCTTTCCGACCAGGGAGACCACGAAGCGGTAGGCCCAGTCCGTCCCAGCGATGTTCATCGTGGGATTGAAGTCATGCATCTGGATGATGCCTCGCTCGAGCCCATTCACCGTCCTGTCCCCATCGGGATCCAGCTCGAGGCTCATGGCGACGTAGTGGTCCGCGCAGGCCTCCGGCGTCCAGCCGTTATTCGTGCAAGCCCAATCGTGGGCGTCCCAGTCGAAACAGAAAGGGCCACTCATCTTGGACAACGCGGGGTCGCTCCGGACGTTGTTCGCGATTGAGGAGGAGCCGTCGCACGCGTGGGTTTCACCGATGGGGGACTGCCCCCAGTTGTCGCCCGGGGCCCGGAAGAGAAACATGCCATCCGTGATGTAGGGGTCCAGGATGGCCTGGTTGACTTTCAGCTCGGCGATCTGCCCCGCGGCCCCCAGCGAAGGGTTGGTGAGCGCCTCGTGGTCATACGTGTGGTTGGCCACCCGGTGGCCCATCTCGACAATCTGGGACAGATAGGTGGTGTTGCCCAGGTCGCCGAGGTACCGCGGGCAACCCGCGTCGATGCGGCACCCGTTGATGAAGAATGTCGCGCGAATCCCCTGCTGCTGCAGGTACTTCGCGATCTGCCAACTGGTATTGAAGCTGGCCATCGGATTGTCATCCGGACCGTCATCGAAGGTGAAGGAGACGGTCCGGTACGGCAGGGGTGGGTCCTTCCAGGCATTCCCAATCTGCGCGTCCGTCAGGACGGCATCACGGCGCTGGGCCGTCTCGACGGGGGCGGAAGGAGTGGCCTGGGTACAAGCCATGCTTGTCATCAACAACGGCAGCAGGAGTCTTTTCATGGGGGAATCCAAACGGGGGCCTTCGTGAATGGCCCGGCAGGCTCCTACCATGTCGTGCTGACGCCTTCGCACGTCGCTTCCAAGGGCAGACTCCAGGCGGCCCCAAAGCAGTCCATGCGTCACCTGCGCGCCCGCGAGCAGGACGTGCTCGCTCTGACGGAGCGGGTGTCAAAGGGTGTTGAGAGGGAGGACGGCCCGACGGGCCGTGGCCGTCTTGCTTCGTGGAGTCTTGTGCTCCACGAAGTCTCGACGGGAACCGCTTGCCGGTGTCAGTGCGCCGGCTGGGCGGGCTCCTGCCGCTGCTGGGGTCCGACGCCGGTGCGGGCCTCGAACGCATTGCAGCCGCTGGCGCCAGAGACCTTCAGGTCGTACGCACGCAGGTCCGCCTGCATGCAGCGCTGCGTCTCATTGTCACTGGGGTTCGCGTTACCGCTGGCGAAGTAGCGACAACTCTTGCAGTTGCCCCACTGTCCTTCCGCCATGATGACCTCCTCGGAAAAAGGGGTGCTGCTGTCTTCCTTCCGAGGGTGGGGTCGGTGGCGAAGCCTCACAAGCGGGGCCGCGCCACCGCCCCGGGAGGCGGTCGGTCCGGCGCCTGGAGTTCAGGCGCCGGACGGGTGAGTCTCTACGGCTGCGGCGCGGGCTGCGGCTGCTCCGGCTTCGGCTGCTCCGGGGGCTGCATCCCCGCGGGGTTCTGCTCCGTCGCGCCGGGCAGCGGCTGCACCGTGGGCGGCACCGCGTTCTCGTCCTTCAGGTCGGAGTCGAGCGGGCGAGCCTCGAACGCACCCACCGAGCGCAAGAGGCGCAGTGCGGCGACCGAAGCCTGGAGGCGCTCGCTCACCAGGCCGATTTCGGCGTTGGTCAGCGCGGTGTTCGCGTCCGCGACTTCCAGGTACGTGGCCACGCCGGCCTTGAAGGAGACGTCGGTGAGGCGCTGGGACTCCCGCGCCAGCTCCACCGTCTGCTCCGCCTTGAGGCGGTTGGCCAGGGCGCTCTCCAAATCCAGCTGCGAGCGCTTCACTTCCTCGCGCGCCGTCAGCTCCGCCTTGCGGGCGTTGGCCTGGGCCTCGACGATTTTCGCGGAGGTGTCCGCGAGGTTGGCCTCGCGCAGACCGCCATCCCACAGCGTCCAGTTGGCCCCGAGGGTGATGAGCCACACGTCCGCCCGGCCCGCGAAGCCCGCGGCGTTGGCGATGCGCCAGGTGCCGGTGAGGCCCACGGTGGGCAGGTAGCTGAACCACACGCCGCGCTTGTTGATGCGCGCCAGCTCCGTCGTCTCACGGGCCGCGGCCACGTCCGCGCGCTGCTCCAGTGAGCGCTCCACGAGCACCTCTGACTCCGTCTTCACCGGCACCTGCGGCTCCGGCGGCGGGGCCACCTCGAAGTCCGGGCTGTCCAACGCCAGCAGCGTGGTCAGCACCAGCTTCGCGGACGCCAGCGCGTTGCGGGCGCGGATGAGGTCCTGCTCGGCGCGGGACAAATCCTGCTCGGCGCGCAGGAGCGCGACGCGCGTCACCGTGCCGGCGTCGAAGCGGACCTTGGTGTCCTTCGCGCGAGCGCCGTTGAGCTCCACCAGCCGCTCCTGCACCGTCACGGCCTGGGCCTGCGCGGCGGCGCCGTAGTACGCCTGCGCCACGCCGAAGAGGATTTCCCGGCGCGCCTGCTCCACGTTGAGCGCGGCGACCGTCTCGCTCTTGTAGGCCGCCTGGATGCCCGCCCACAGCTGGGGCGCGATGAGGGCCTGGCGCAATTCCGCCTGGAACTGCCGCTGCACCAGGGGCTGGATGACCACGGGCTCGGGACCCAGGGGACCGGGGGGAATGACGGCGGCATTGGAGTTTCGGACGATGGCCGCGCCCACGGTGATGGTGGGCAGATAGCCCGCCCACGCCTTGCGGGACGCCGTGTCCGCCTGACGCAGCCGCGCCTGCGCCGCCTTCAGGTCCAGGTTCTCTTTTCGCGCCTGGATGAGTGCGTCTTCCAGGGTCAGCACGGGGGGCGGTGCCGCGGCCAGGGTGGCCGCCAGGGTCAACGCCAGAAGTGAGCTCATAACCGCCTCTGCCTCCTCGTGGGGTCCGCGCCGGCGCGAACCCCAATGGTCCTAGATGGATTCACTACGGGGGTGTGTCTTGGGTCCGCGTTCCGGGCGTTCTGCCCGAGCGCGTCATGAACGACAGGAATTCAGCGCGAAGGGCCGAACCGGCTCTTATGAAGGTCATCCGCCGCCGCATGGCTTCTTCCACGGTCCTGTTTCGGGTCGGGCCCCACATAGGCCATGTCGTTCGATTTTGGAAGCTCCGGAATGTAGTAACCCTCAATATTTGATGAAGTCAATTGTTTAGGTAATGGGGGTGAATTACCATGAGCGGTATGAGTGGAAGCAGCGAGAATCTGGAGCGACGGGGCAAGCCGCCGAACTCCGGGCCGGAGGCCCTGGAGGGGGACCTGCCCAAGCAGGCGTGGACGCTGCTGTTCGAGCTGATGCACGCCCACATGCGGAACTTCCCGGCGCTGGCGGCCGAGTTCGAGTTGTCCCCGGTGCAGGCGCACGTGGTGCGTCAGCTGGGCGAGGGCCCGCTGGCGATGAGCACGCTGGCCAACTACCTGTCGTGTGACGCGTCCAATGTCACCGGCCTGGTGGACCGCATGGAGGCGCGGGGCCTGGTGGAGCGGCGCAGCAGCGAGCAGGACCGGCGGGTGAAGATGCTGGTGCTGACGGACTCGGGTGTGGCGCTGCGCGAGCGGCTCCTGGAGCGACTGGCGGAGCCGCCGGAGCTCATCGCCGCGCTGTCGGATGATGACCTGCGCGCGCTGCGCGACATCATGCGCCGGGCGCTGCGCTCGCAGTGAGGCCCGCGCGGGCCCCGTCCCTCCAGCAGGGAGGTGGGGCCCCGGCGTGCTTCAGTCCAGCAGGAACGTGTACGAGTACTTCATCTCCGTGGAGACAGCCTCGCCGCCCTTGATGGCGGGCTTGAAGCGGAAGCGTTTGATGGCATCGCGCGCCGCTTCATTGAGGCCGTAGCCGGGGCCGGAGAGCACCTTGGCGGCGACGACGCGGCCCTCGTTGTCGATGGTGATGGACAGCGTCACCGTGCCTTCGATGCCAGCGCGACGGGCCTCTTCCGGATAGGGGACCTTCACCTCGGAGGCCACGGTGGGCTCGGAGTCCACCTGGTAGATGGGCGTGTACTTGGGCGCGGAGTAGCCCTTCACGTCCTTGGGGTCCTTCGCGACGCCGTCCGCCTTGCCGTAGGCGGTGTTGCCCACGGGCGCGGCGAACGAGCCCGCGCTGGTGGTGGAGGACATCGTCATGCCCACCACGAGCGGCGGCGGCTTGGCCTGCGGCGTGGGCGGCGGCTCGTTGGGCGGAGGCGGCAATTGCTCCGGCGGAGGCGGCTGGGGCTTGGGCACCTCGGCCACCTTGATGGGCGGAGGCTTCACCGCCTTGGGCTTGGGCG
>NZ_JABUMQ010000034.1:0-50849 GCF_013336645.1 Myxococcus sp. CA039A
TCCCCCTCCCCTCACCGAGACACCACCACCGGAGCCCGGGGCCGCCGCATCACCCGCAGCGCCCGACCCGAAGGCCGTCGTTCCACAGCCCGCACCCGACCCACTTTTCGTGGTGGCGGTCGAGAAGCTCCTGGATGAGAGCCGTTCCTACAAGGACTTCGACAAGGAGGTGCGAGCGACCTTCTTGAAGGTCTTCCTGAACAAGAAGTACGAGACCCCCGAGAACTTCGCGCTCTTGAAGAGTTACACGCGAAAAAAGGTGCTCGCCGCGCTGCTCCCCGAGGAGGATGTCCAGAAAGCCGTCGAGGGCCCGCCCCCAGTGCCGAAGGAAGCCAGGGCTTTCGAGAAGACACTGGAAAAGACCTTCAAAATGGCCATCGAAACAGGCCTGGAGAACCTGCGGACGAAGCTCACGGAGACAAAGGACGCCTGGGCGAAGGCCCCACACACCCTGCAGATCAATGGAAGGCACGCGAGGTACCTGAAGGATGGCCTTGAGCCCTGTGACTTCGGCGCGTGCGGCTTCAGGTTCGACTACATGCTGGCCGAGACAACCCGGGCCAACATGGAAGCCTTCGTGTCGAAGCTGGGTGGCCGGGACTGGAATGCGCTTTTCCCCGAGGATGCGCCCCTCCCGCCACCTCCATCCCCCAAGCCCAAGAAGCAGGCTCCCTCCAAGTCAGCAGGGAAGAAGGACAAGCCCCCTCCCCCCTCGGCCGGCGCACCCAAGTAGCCCTGAGCCTGGAGCCTCGCGAGAGATTCAATCGTCGGCGGTCTGCTCCCGGTACAGCACATCCACCCCCACGACGTACCACCCGTCCTCGACACGTGCCCAGTGGACCCGGAAGTTGGAGAACGAGTCCGGTCTCTTCGGAGGAGCGATGGGGTCGAACACATAGCCCTTTGCGCCGGGTGCCGGGACGAGACGGAACAGCTCGCGCTGCACGCTCGCGCCGGCCGTATTCCCGGCAAGGTCTTGGCTAAAGCGACTCCACCCGCTCGTGATGTGATGCATGTTGAACTCCTCCTCGGGCGGGGGCAGCGGCCCGTTGTGGGGCACCCGCGAGTAGGCGCGCAGCCGAGCCGGTACCCCGCTTTTTTCAGGCGGTAGAAGCTTGAACACCAGGTTCGGCTTGGCCATGAACTCCGCCAAGGTGGGCGCCAGCTCGCGGTGCGTCCCCAGGAACGTCGGCAAGAAGCGCTCTTCGGGCCCTCGGAACACCGGGACGAAGCCACCCAGGCACAGGTCGCGGTACCTGCTCCCAGGCCATACCGTCAGCACCGTCAGCCGCGCGGACTTCACGGCGAACTGGCGCCGGTAATGGACGTAGATGGCCCCGCCCGCCGGGAAGTCGCGGGGGAAGTCCAGCACGTAGTCCAGCTTGCGCCCCTCGGCGAGCTTCAACTCCAGCCGCGCCTTCCTCGGACGCGCGTTGGCCTTGTAGAGCTTCGCGGACTTCGGGTTGCCCGGCGTCACCAGGAAGGAATGCACCGGCGTGTCCGGTGGGAAGCTCAGCTCCACCCACTCCCCGGCTCCGCTGCCCTTCGCCCCTTCCGCCCAGACGGTGCCGGGGTCCTCGTCCAGCAGGTTGGCCGGCCCATAGCGACCGGGCTCCCTCCCTTCCACCAGCACCGATGACGCCGTCACGGTGACGGACACGCCATGCAGCTTCACCTCCACCCGCCTTGCATCCGACGGCCCGGCGTCGGGAGTCTCCGCGGGGCCTGGTGCGGCCGAAGCGGCCTGCCCCGCGTCGGCGGGCTCGGATGGGCCCAGGCCGCCCGAAACGGTCTGCCCGGCATCGGGAGCGCCGGATGGGCCCAGCCCTCCGGCCTCCGTCCTCCCCGCTTCGGCGGACTGCCCCCAGGCCCCCGTGCTCAGCAGGACGCAGCCCAGGATGACCCTCGGGTCCCACCAGCGCGTGCCACCCCTCCAGCTGTCATCGGACATGAGCGCTCCTCAGGGCTCTGGACGTCGGGCGCCGCCCTTCATTCAGCGGCGGCCTTTCCCGCCCATCGTACGGCACCCTCACAAGAACGGCGATGCGCGTGGACGGCGTGAATCCGGGGCAGTGCCAATGGTGACGATGATGCTGACGTCGGTGACAGCGGCACCTCATTCGCTGCACCGCGCCCGCGTCGAGTGTGCCGGAACGAGAGGCTATCCTCGCCTCGTCGTACCCACACTCCAACAGGACAACGAGAACACCTCATGACCCTGACGACACAGCCCCGACGGATGGCGAAGCAGACCGCGCTCGCGATGTTGGTGCTGGCCCCCGTGGCGGCCGGCGCGGTGAGCCAGAAGCTGCGCTACAAGTTCGACGCGGTGACCAACCCCGTCGCCACCGTGGTGGACGACAGTGGCAAGGGACGCACCGGCACCGTGCAGACGGCGAACGGCGCCACCGTCGTCCCCGTGACGGGCTTTGACGGCCTGGGCATCAAGTTCCCCGCAGTGTGTGACGGCACGGGCTGCCCGCTCGCGAACGTCACCACCCCCGACTCGGCCAGCCTCAATCCCGGCACCGCCCTCTTCACCTTCGGCGCCCGGGTGCGCCTCACCCTCGCGGACCTCTCCTCCGTCCACGGCTCCAACCTCGTACAGAAGGGACTCGCGAACACGGCCCAGTGGAAGCTCCAGCTCGATGACGCCGTGCTCGGCAAACCCAGTTGCGTCGTGCGCACCACGGGCGGCGCGGACGTCATCATCGTCAAGTCCTCGGTCGGCGTCGCCGACGGCACCTGGCACAAGGTCGCCTGCCAGCGCACCAGCACCACGCTCACCATCCTCGTCGACAACGTCGCGCGAGGCAGCGCGCTGCTCCCATCCACCTACGACATCAACCCCGTGGGCCAGCCCGTCAACGTGGGCGCCAAGAGCGTCGGCAACAACAACGACCAGTACCACGGCGAAATCGACGACGTTTACTTCAACATCGACTGAACCCCGCTGAACCCCAAAGGCACGTCGAGCCTCCGAATCACAAACACCTCGGAGGCTCGACCTTCCGTCACGCCGGCCGCTCCTGCCGCCAGCGCCGCGCATCGCGCTCGGCACGCTCCTCGCGCGTCTGCAGCAGCATCATCCCCCGCTGCACGTCATCGACGTCGAGCGTCCCCACCAGCCGCCCATCGGCATCCACCACCGTGAGAAGCTGCGCCGAGTTCTCCGCCAGCCGTCGCACCGCCTGCCATCCATCCTCGTCCAGGCGCACCACCTGCACGGGCCGCATCACCTCGCGCGTCAGGCGACGGATTCGGTCCGCCTCCGACACCGCGCGCACCGCCTCCACGTCCACCAGCCCCACCGGCCGCCCGTCCTCCGTCACCGGCAGCGCCGTCTGCCGTTCGCGTCGCAAATCCCACAGCGCCTGCTCCAGCAACGCCCCTGCCTCCACCCCCGCCCCGCGCGGCGTCATCAACTCCGACACCGACACCCGCTCCAGCAAGGCCTTCATCCGCACCTGCCGCGACTCGCCCTCCGCCCCCATGAAGATGAAGAAGGCGATGACGAACAGGAACGGGTTGAACGACACCACGCCCCACAACGCGAAGAGCACCGCGAACCCACGCCCCACCAGCGACGCCACCCGCGTCGCCCGCACCGGCCCCATCCGCCCCGACAACACCGCCCGCAGAATCCGCCCGCCATCCATCGGGAACGCCGGCAGCAAATTGAACAACCCCAGGAACAGGTTGAGGCTCGCCAGATAGAAACACGCGAACTGGAGGTTGAACGAGGTCGTCCCCTCCACGCCCCATGTCGCAAGACCGAACAATCCCGCCAGCGCCAGGCTCGTCAGCGGCCCCACCAGCGCCATCAAGGCTTCGTCCCGAGGCCGGGGCGGCGCCTCCGACAACTCCGACACCCCGCCCACCATCATCAGCGTAATCGAGCGGACCTGCCCGCCCCGCGCCAGCGCATAGAACGTATGCGCCAGCTCGTGCACGAAGACCGACGCGAACAACCCCACCGCCACGCCCAACCCCCACAACATGGGCGAGCCCATCAGTTGCTCAGGAGGGACCTCGGCCACCTCCGCCGCCCGCCGGAACGCTCCGCCGAACAGATACGCCAGCAACGGCAGAACGAGCAGCAGCGAGTAGTGGACCCGGATGGGGATGCCTCGCAGCGAGCCCACCTTCAATGCACCCCGTGACTCGCGCATCATCGCCTCCTCGCGAAGGGCGCCAGCACCGCGAGGGCACTCCCACGGCCTGCGCCCCCTGCTCGCCTCCTTCAAGGTCCGTCCCGCACCCGATGCGCGCACGGTGCCGGGAATGACTCGTTCGCCCGTCTGCCTCCTGAGTGTCCGCTCCCGGGCCTCCAGGTCCCCGGATGTCCACCGACGAGCACCCCACCACCACGCACGCTCCCGCCGCGCGAAACGCCGGCTACCGTTCCTCCGCTCGGTCCCTGGCCGAGTCCACCTTCCCCCGGAGGACCCATGCGCAACCCCCTCACGCTCGCACGCGAAGCCTGGAGAATGGTGCGAGTGCTCCAGGACCCGAATCGTCTCCAGGACATCATCGACCTGGCCCGGGTCCTCGCACCGCCCATGGCCATGCGCCGCCTCGTGGAGCGGCTGATGCAATCTCCCACCGCCGCGCGCGCCTTCGTCGAGCGCCCCCGCGTCGGAATGCTTCCACTCGCCACGCTGCGCACGCTGCCCGAAGGAACCCTTGGCCGCGCGTTCGCCGACCACCTCGCCCAGAACGGCCTGGACCCCAACGCCCTGCCCCGCCGCGAGGCCCACACCGACGAGGACTACGTCCGGGCCCACCTGCTGGAGTCGCACGACATCTGGCACGTGCTCACCGGCTTTCGCACCGACGTGGCCGGAGAGCTGGGCGTCCAGGCCTTCAGCCTGGCGCAACTGGGCAGCCCCTTCGCGTTGGGCATCCTCACCGGGGGCCTCGCCAACACCCTGCTCTACGCCTTCTCCGAGCGCGACGCGCGCATGCAGGCCCTCACCCGGGGCTGGGTGCTGGGGCGACTGGCGCGGCCCGTGTTCGGCACCCCCTGGCGCGAGCTGTGGGAGGTCCCCCTTGTTGACGTTCGCCAACGCTTCGGCCTGGACCTGCCAACAGTGGACGCCCTGCTCCCCGCCCTGGCGCCCCCGGTGAAGAGGGACCCCTCTCGCAGAGCGGCTTGACGCGAAGCCGGACAGCGCGCGAGCCGCTCAATCGTGCTAGAGGGCGGCCCATGGACGAGACCTCCGAGAAGGACCCCCTCCGCGCACGCCTCCAGCAGATGGAGCAGCAGGCCGAGCTGGGTGGCGGTGCCGACCGCATCGCCAAGCAGCACGAGGCCGGCAAGCTCACGGCCCGCGAGCGCATCGACCTGCTCCTCGACCCCGGCTCCTTCTGCGAGCTGGACAAGTTCGTCACCCATCGCTCCACCGACTTCGGCATGGGCGACAAGAAGATTCCGGGTGACGGCGTCGTCACCGGCTACGGCACCGTCGAGGGCCGCCAGGTCTTCGTCTTCGCCCAGGACTTCACCGTCTTCGGCGGCTCGCTGTCCGGCGCCTATGCCCAGAAAATCTGCAAGATCATGGACATGGCCACCCGCGTGGGCGCGCCCGTCATCGGTCTGAACGACTCCGGCGGCGCGCGCATCCAGGAAGGCGTGGAGAGCCTCGCCGGCTACGCGGACATCTTCCTGCGCAACACCCTGGCCTCGGGCGTGGTGCCCCAGATTTCGCTCATCATGGGGCCGTGCGCGGGCGGCGCGGTGTACTCGCCGGCGATCACCGACTTCATCATGATGGTGAAGGACACCTCGTACATGTTCATCACCGGCCCGGACGTCATCAAGACGGTGACGCACGAGGAGGTGTCGAAGGAGTCGCTGGGCGGCGCGCTGACGCACAACCAGAAGTCCGGCGTGGCGCACTTCGCCGCGGAGACGGAGCAGGCCGCCATCGTCATGACGCGCGAGCTGCTCTCCTTCCTGCCCTCCAACAACCAGGAGGACCCGCCGGCCCAGCCGTGTGACGACGACCCGTTCCGGGCCGAGGAGTCGCTCAAGACGATTGTCCCGAGCAACCCCAACAAGCCCTACGACATCAAGGACATCATCAAGGCCGTCGTCGACAACAAGCACTTCTTCGAGGTGCAGGAGCACTTCGCGCGCAACATCGTCGTGGGCTTCGCGCGGATGAACGGCAAGAGCGTGGGCATCGTCGCCAACCAGCCCGCGTTCCTCGCCGGCGTGCTGGACATCGACGCCAGCGTGAAGGCCGCGCGCTTCGTGCGCTTCTGCGACTGCTTCAACATCCCGCTGATTACGTTCGTGGACGTGCCCGGCTTCCTGCCCGGCACCGACCAGGAGTGGGGCGGCATCATCACCCACGGCGCCAAGCTGCTGTACGCCTTCGCCGAGGCCACCGTCCCCAAAATCACCATCATCACCCGCAAGGCATACGGCGGCGCGTACGACGTCATGGCGTCCAAGCACATCCGCGCGGACATCAACTACGCCTACCCCACCGCGGAAATCGCCGTCATGGGGCCCGAGGGCGCGGTCAACATCATCTTCCGCAACGAGCTGCTCAAGGCGAAGGACGCCGCCGCCGAGCGCACGAAGCTGGTGAATGACTACCGCGAGAAGTTCGCCAACCCCTTCAAGGCGGCGGAGCTGGGCTACATCGACGAGGTCATCCGCCCCGAGGAGACCCGCACCAAGGTCATCCGGGCGCTGGAGATGTTGAAAGACAAGCGTCAGGAAAACCCGCCGCGCAAGCACGGGAACATCCCGCTGTAGGCTCCTTTCAGGCCCCTGGACGCCTGCTCTCCCCCGGCTGGAGAGCAGGCAGGCTCGCGGCGCTCGGGAAATTCTCGTGCGCCGCGCGGGCTTTCAGGTGGCCAGGAAAGGAACCCCCATTTGCCCCACCGCCGACTTCTTCTCTTTCTCGCCGACGTCGAAGGAAACCTCACCGCCGTGCGCCAGACGCTCAAACGCGTCTGCGAGGCCGTGGAACTGCCCACGCCCGAGGTGAAGTGGGTGGAGTCACCCCCGGAGGGACTGGCCGATGGCGGCTGGCACGCCGCCGAGGTGGCCCTGCCCCCCGCCCCCGGTCGCAAGGCCCGCAAGTCCGAGCAGCCCTTCCTGGAGGAGCAGCTCGACGCCATGTCCCAGGCGCTGTCCCAGGACTTCCGGGAGCGCGTGCTGGGCATCTTCGTGGACCGGGAGCACAGCTACGCCCGCACGTGTGTCAGCGGCCCGGGCCGGCCCGCCAAGGCCGTGGAGGGTGAGGTGCTGGACGTCATGCGCCAGGCCGCTCGCTGGCTGGACGTGGAGACGGGCTTGTTGGCGCGGATGCTGGGGGGTGGCAACACCGCGCGCAACCTCCTGGCCGCGGCGGTGGACTTCGGCGGCGAGCCGAACGCTCCTCCGGTCAAGCCCCCGGAGCCGGACGAGGATGACCGGTTCGTCGAGGCCAAGCTGACCCAGGCGCGCGCCTATATGGAGCAGTACCGCAGCGCCCGGAAGTAGGCCGTCACGGGCACCGGATGACCACGCCCCTTGCAGGGGCGTGAACGCCATCCAACCCAGGCAAACCGGGTCGGCCCGTGGTAGACGGGCGGCCATGCCCAAGATCCGCAAAGTGCTCGTCGCCAATCGCGGCGAGATCGCCATCCGGGTGATGCGCACCTGCAAGGAACTCGGCATCGCCACCGTGGCGGTGTACTCGGAAGCAGACCGCTCCGCCCTGCACGTTCGCACCGCGGACCAGGCCTTCTTCGTCGGGCCGCCGCCCTCCCGCGAGAGCTACCTGGTCCAGCAGCGCATCCTCGACGCCGCCAAGGCCGCCGGCGCGGACGCCATCCACCCCGGCTATGGCTTCCTCTCCGAGAACGCCTCCTTCGTGCGCGCCTGCGAGGCCGCTGGCATCACCTTCATCGGCCCGCCCGCCGCCGCCATGGACGCCATGGGCGAGAAGACCCGCGCCCGCGCCAACATGATCAAGGTCGGCGTGCCCGTCGTCCCCGGCACCACCGAGCCCATCGCCACCGAGGCCGAGGCTCGCGAGTACGCGCAGAAGATTGGCTTCCCCATCATGCTCAAGGCCGCCGGCGGTGGCGGTGGCAAGGGCATGCGCCGGGTGGAAGGCATGGGCGACTTCGAGTCCGCGTGGCGCTCCGCCAAGAGCGAGGCGCTCAACTCCTTCGGCAACGACGCCGTCTACATCGAGAAGTATCTCGAGAAGCCACACCACGTCGAAATCCAGGTGTTCGCCGACACGCACGGCAACGTCATCCACCTGAACGAGCGCGAGTGCTCGGCGCAGCGTCGGCACCAGAAGGTCGTCGAGGAGACGCCCAGCCCCATCCTGACGCCGGAGCTTCGCGCGCAGATGGGCGAGGTCGCCGTGAAGGCGGCCAAGGCCGTCAACTACGTGGGCGCGGGCACGGTGGAGTTCCTGGTCGACGTGCACCGCAACTTCTACTTCCTGGAGATGAACACCCGCCTCCAGGTGGAGCACCCGGTGACGGAGTGGGTGACGGGGCTGGACCTCGTCGCGCTGCAAATCAAGGTCGCCGAGGGCGAGAAGCTGCCGCTCCTGGAGGCGCCCACGCCTCGCGGCCACTCGATTGAAGTGCGCGTGTACGCGGAGGACCCGTCGCGCAACTTCATGCCCAGCCCGGGAAAGATTACGTACCTGCGCGTGCCGGGCGGCCCCAACGTCCGTGACGATTCGGGCGTGTTCCCCGGCTACACGGTGCCCAACTTCTACGACCCGATGATTTCCAAGCTGTCCGTGTGGGCCCCCACGCGGCGCGAGGCGATTGCCCGGGCCCAGCGCGCGCTGTCCGAGTACGTGGTGAAGGGCATCACCACCAACATCCGCTACCTCAAGGCGATTCTCGCGCACCCCGAGTTCATCGAGGGCGACTACGACACGGGCTTCCTCGGCCGCGAGCACACGACGCTGCAAGGCGTGGAGGACCCGAAGCTGAGCGAGATGGCCCTGTTGGCCAGCGCGGTATACGCGCACCAGCGTGACGCGAAGCGCGCCAGGACGATGCCCGGAGGCAAGGCGGGCGCGGCCGACGCGAGCAGTGGTCGCATCAGCCCGTGGCGCCTGGCGCTGCGCTCCCGCCGCCGGTAACCCCACCTCCGAGCTCACGAGACTTCCATGCGCTATTTCACGAAGCAGCAGGGACAGAAGGAAGCGGTGCCGGTGGACCTGGAGGCCCTGGGGGGCGACAGGTACAAGCTGACCGTCAACGGCGTCACGTATCAGGTGGACGCGCTGGCGCTCGAGCACGGCACCATGAGCATGCTGGTGGACGGCCAGTCCTACAGCGCCGAGTTCGAGGAGAGCGGCGACGAGGTCGGCGTGCTCCTGCGCGGGCAGGTGAGCCGCTTCGACGTGGCGGACGAGCGTCGGCTGCGGCTGCGCGCGGGCACGGCGGCCTTCTCCGTGGAGGGCAAGCAGCTCGTCACCGCGCCCATGCCCGGCAAGGTGGTGAAGGTGCTGGTGAAGGTGGGCGACGAGGTGAAGGAAGGCCAGGGCCTCGTCGTGGTGGAGGCCATGAAGATGGAGAACGAGCTCAAGAGCCCCAAGGCGGGCAAGGTGACCGAGCTGTTCGCCAAGGAAGGCACCACCGTGGAGAACAACGCGAAGCTGGTCATCGTCGAGTAGCGGCCCCCCGTCGGGCGCGGCGCGCCCATTGCTCGCGCGGCGGCCCCATCAGCTACCCGTACCAATCACTGCCGTACACTCGCAGTACGGCCGGCGCTCCAGTCTCCGTCCTGGTTTGTTTGGACGCAAACCACATGGCAGAGTGGAGCGCCATGAAGTCATTTCGTCGGAGAGTCCTGCTCGCGGCCCTGGGCACGGCACTGTCGGCGTGCGCGTCACGGCCCGCGCCCCCGGTGCAGCACTACTCGTTGGGAATGTCCCGAGCGGACTACCGGGACTATGGCGGCGCCAAGTCCGACCCCTGTGACGCCGAGCCGCGCTGGTTGTCGGATGAGCTGACCGCGGTCAACGGCCTGCTGGCGCGCTTCGTCACCGGCACGGAGAAGCTCGCCACGCCGGAGGCGCCCGAGCACGCGCAGCAGGTGGAGCTGGTGAAGGAGGCCCAGGGCTCGCTGCCCCGGGTGCTGGACATCCACGAGAGCAACCTTCGGGGTCTGGCGCGGTGCGGCTTCAAGGACCGGGGCGCGTTCCCGGAGATTTCGCGCCGGGGCCAGGAGCTGCTGAAGGAAGCGCGGACACGGCTGGCGGAGTCCGACGCGGTCCTCGCGGCGGCGGCCGTGCGGACGACCCAGGAGAAGTGGAAGGAGGAGTCGCCCCAGCGGGAGAGCACCGCGCGCGGCACCTGGTGCACGGCGGACCCGAAGGTGGGTGAAGCGACGGTGTTCTACGCGCGCCAGGGCCTGGACGGCGGCACCACATGGCAGTTCTGCGACGGGGCCCGCGTGGAGCAACGCAGCGGAGCGGAGCCGACGTTCGTGGAGCCGGAGGGACTCAACCGGAGAGATCGCCGCAAGGTCCAGCCTCCTCGCTACCTGGAGGCCGCCGCCAACTTCCCCGCCGAGGAAATCGACCGGCCTCCGGATGGAAGCGCCCCGAAGAGCGCCTCACCGGAGCCCTGACGTTCTAGAGTCCTGGACTCCACTGGGCACCGGGCCATCCCGGTCGCCCCCTTCTCAGGGCTCGCCGTCATGCGACACGCCGCCGTCGTCGCCATCGCGCTCCTCTTCAGTCTGCCCGCGCTCGCCGCAAGGCGCGAGGGCACTTGCGAGGTCCGGGTGACCGTGGGCCTTCCGCTCACCTTCACGGGCAAGGGCGGCACCCAGGCCGCCGCCTCGGACCACTGGATGACCCCCGAGGAAGTGCGCCAGCTCCTCACGAAGGCCTCCAGCAGGGCGAAGGCCTCCCAGAAGGCCCAGGCCGCCATGGAGAAGCAACTGGCGCGCGGGGGCACCATGGCGGGGCCCCTGTCCCTGCACTGCATGAGCCCCGGGAGCGGCGCGATGGCCGCGAGCCTCAGCATCCTGCCTGGCAAGAACACGAAGGCGACCATCCCCTTCAAGCCCGGCACGTACTCGCTCGTGACCTTCGACGAGAAGCCCGGTGAGCTTCCCGTGGCGCTGAGCCTCAAGGGCATCAACTACATGCTGACCAAGCCGGGCGTGCTGGTGCTCACGAAGTTCGACGGCACCGGCGTCGCGGGCACGTTCAAGTTCAGCGCGACGACGCACAGCTCCGCGAACAAGCCGGGCGCCACCGTCCGCAACATCCAGGTCGCGGGCACCTTCGACTTCCCGTGCCCCATGAAGTCGAGCATCTGCCGCTAGCCCGGCGCCGCGAGCAGGCCCAGACGTCGCCAGTGCGCCAGGTAGCGACCCAGGAGCCCGGCATCCATCTTCCGGAAGCCGGCGTCTCGCCCTTCGAGCGCGTGGAACGTGTTGTGGGCGTTCATGGACCGGCATCCCAGCGTGTCGTCTCGCCCGCGTAGACCTGCTCGTACAGCATGGGCACCAGCGGGCAGAGCGCGTTGTCTGCCACGCGCGCGTCGCGGGCGCTTCGCCACACCGGGCCTCATCCGCCAGCGTCCCGGTGAGCAGCACCTCCGCGCCAAGTCCGTCAGCACGGAGCCGATGCGCTCCGGCGGATGCCGCAGGTCGATGGGCACACACGTCGCGCCGAGATTGCAGCGCACCACCTGCGCCACAATCGCCTCGATGCCCCGCCGCAACCCCACGGCGACCGGCGTCGCATCCTCCCAGGTCCCTCGGCGCGCCCGCGAGTCGATGCGCGCGCCGGTTCAGCGCGTCATGCGCGACGCGCTTCATTCGTTCGCCCGGACGTCGTGGAGCACCGCGGCTCAGAGTTCGTTGAAGATGAGCAGTCCGCGCGCGGACTCGACGACGTAGAGGAAGCCATCTCCCGGAAGGCGGATGCCGAAGGCGCCCTGGAAGATGCTGTCCGTGCGCGTCGCATCCTCCTCTCGGAAGACGTTGTAGTGGGCCACCTGCCGAGGCTGGGTGGGATTGGCCACGTCCAGCACGCGCAAGCCCTCCTGATACCAGGCGATATACAGGCGCGTGCCTTTCAGAATCATGTTGTGGATGGAGGACACGGGCCGCAGGCGGTGCTCACCAATCTTGATGATGTGGGCGGGGTCTGTGACATCGAGCACACGCAGATGGGAGCCTGCGAACTCTCCTCCCTCGAAGGCGATGGTGCGACCCGCGAACGTGCCCACCGCGCTGTGGTGGGAGTACACATCCGGGTAGCTGTACTGACCCAGGTGTTTCACGTCGTCGAGCCGGGTGATGTCCATGATGGAATAGCCCCCCTGCGCGTTGCTGATGTAGAGCCGCCCCTCGTACACGAAGGTGTCGTGGGGGCCGCCCGCGGAGAGTTCCTCCGACAGGGAGATGCTCTGCAACAGCACCGGCTCCAAAGGCTGGGTGAGGTCGTAGATTTCCGTCCGGCCCTCGTTGGACGTGGCGTACAGCCGGTCGCCCTCGACCAGGACGGTGTGGACGCCATAGTCACCCGCCCACAGGCCCCGCACGAAGACCGGCTCCGCGGGCTTGGAGATGTCATAGACGATGACGCCCGCGACATCGCTGGCGATGTACAGCGCATCTCCCTTCGACCAGACGCCGTTCCAGTAGTTGTCTCCGGGCAGGCTGATGGACGTCTTGAGGACCGGGTGCGCCTTGTCAGTCACGTCGAAGACGGTGAGCCCACCGGGCTGTTCGGTGAGGGAGTCGGACACGGAGACGACATAGGCGTGGTTCCTGGTGACGTAGATGTCCACCGGCCGGCCGAGCAGCACGCGCGACTCCGAGACGAGCGTCAGGCCTCCCGAGGACTCCGGCTCGCCCACGGGCCAGGTCATGCGATGGGCCTCGAAGGTGCCGCTCTGGCTCACCGTCCCCGCGAGGTTGCACGTCACGTAGCACCCGGTGAGGGTCTCTGGCGTGGGCCGCTGGCAACCGGCATACAGGCGCGACACCGCGGTGCCCGTTCGCGAGCCCGAGGTGATGAAGAAGGTGCCGCCCTCGGTCGTCCGGGTGATGAACGGCCGCGAAGCCAGCGTGCCGCCGCCCGCGCCGTCCAGCTTGAAACCGATGCCGACGCCGAACATCACCTGCGTCCCGCCATCCGCCAGTCTCGACTCGTAGCGCTGTCCCGCCTGGTAGATGCCCTCCTGAGGCACGAGCGCCAGCGCGTCCGAGTCACAAGCCGACAGGTCGAAGCTCCCGAGCCCCAGGCCGTCGCACCGCAGGGGAGTCCCCTGCTCACGCAAGGAACAGGGCGCGTACGGCCCCCGGTCCGACCAGTTGCCATGCTCCTCCAGTGGCGTGGCGCCCCCATCCCAGGCGCCGGGTTCCACTCCGGCATCGGGGGTCCCCTTCGGAGTGTCGTCACAGGCGGACAGGACGCTCCCTCCCAGCAGACACGACAACAACCAGACACGGGCGCGAACCAACGACGTCATGAGACACCTCGGTGAGGGGACTGTCGGGGTACGAAAGCCTGTGTCATTCACGGTCGCCCCACTCGGAGGCGCCGGGCCAATGCTTGTCAGATGAAGCCCATCTCCCGACCTGGGCTCGAGCCACAGCCGAGGAGACGTCTTCCGGTCCTGGAATTGCAGCCTGAGTCCCAGAACTCCGTTGAGACAAGAGCAGTCTGGGTACTCCCGCGACACACCGAGACGTCGGGCTACGCTGAGCCCGTGGTCCCCTTTCACAGCAAGGAGCTGTCCATGAATGCTCGCCGCATCCGCTCGTTCGTCCTGGCCTCGTTGTCTGGGATGGCCCTTCTGGCCTGTGGCGTGGGCGCTCCCGAGGTCGAGCCCGTGAGCCCGGAGACGACCGACAGCGAGGCCTCCACCCAGGCCCAGAGGTCCTGCGCGGACGAGTGCTACCAGGCCAACTTCTGGTGCGAGGTCCAGTGTCAGGCGACGAGCGAGCAGTGCGCCGCGGCCATCTCCATCTGTTACGACTCGTGCAACCGCGGCGTCGGCCCCTGGCTGCCCTGCTGAGTCGGAGCACCGCCGCCCGGGTGAGGTGAGCTGCCCACCCGGGCGTGGCGTCATGACCTCAGAAGAGGTCCAGCGTCTCAGTGACCGCGCGGACCTCTTCGACGGCGCGCACCGAACCAGGCCAGGCCGAGGAACATCCACGGCAGGAGCGCGGAGGAAGGCGTCGACTGGCAACCGCAGCCGCCGCTGTCGGGCCTGGGCCCCGCACCGCCCGCGTCCACGGCTCCGCCGTCCTGACCACTCGGACACCTGCCTCCGTCACAGCGTGGAGTCCCGCTGTCTTCCTGGCCGGGGCACTCGCCTCCATCGCAGCTTGAAGTTCCGCTGTCTCCCTCGCCGGGGCACTCACCGCCGTCACAGCTTGGAGTTCCGCTGTCCTCCTGGCCGGGGCACTCACCGCCGTCGCAGCTTGGAGTTCCGCTGTCTTCCTGGCCGGGGCACTCACCGCCGTCGCAGCTTGGAGTGCCACTGTCTCCCTCGCCAGGACACTCACCGCCGTCGCAGCTTGGAGTGCCACTGTCTCCCTCACTGGGACACTCACCTCCGTCGCAGCGTGGAGTTCCGCTGTCTCCCTCGCCGGGACATTCGCCGCCGTCGCAGCTCGGAGTGCCACTGTCTCCCTCGCCGGGGCACTCACCTCCGTCGCAGCGTGGAGTGCCACTGTCTCCCTCGCCGGGGCATTCGCCTCCGTCGCAGCTCGGAGTGCCACTGTCTCCCTCACTGGGACACTCACCTCCGTCGCAGCTTGGAGTTCCGCTGTCTCCCTCGCCAGGACACTCACCACCGTCACAGCTCGGAGTGCCACTGTCTCCCTCGCCGGGGCACTCGCCTCCGTCACAGCTTGGAGTTCCGCTGTCTCCCTCGCCGGGGCACTCGCCTCCGTCGCAGCCAGCGTCCGGTTCTTCGCCAGGTCCCGCATCCACGCCACCATCCGCGGGCGGCGCGAAGTACGCCTGTGCCACGAAGATGGCGGTGCCCCACTCCTCCTGGTCATTCTCCGGTGGCGCCAACCCCGCGACGACGGACACATCTCCTCTCGGACTGATGCTCACGCTTCCCGCGAACACCGGGTTGCTCGGCGTCTCCTGGTCGACACGCGCCGGACCCTGGTCCGAATCGACGATGTCGTGCTCCGACACCACCCGCTTGAGCGTTCGCCCATCGCTCACCCACACCGCGCGCCGACTGTTGCTGTCGATGGCGCGAAAGACGATGAGCCCCTCGTCGTTCATGTCCGGAGGGAAGAACTCCACCTCCTTGATGCCTCCCTGCCCGTTCTGCGCCACCACCCGCAGCTCCGCGCCATCCCACAGGAAGACCGTCGTGAGGTTCGGTCCCGCCCCGACCCTCGCCGTCGCGATGAAGGCGACGCGCCCCAGGTTGTCGAACGCGGGCTGCACCGAAGCAAACCGGTAGATGGGCGAGCCCGCATCCCGGCCCCGCGACTGCGCGATGAGCCGGGACGTGCCATCCGCGCTGAAGACTCGCAGCTCCTGGTAGTACTCAGACCCTCCAGGCGCCACGTCTCCCACGCCCGCCATCTGTCCCAGGTCGTTGAACGCTGGCGAGTAGAGGAACTCGTAGGGACTCGTGTCGTCGAGCGTCTTCTCCTTCGCCAGATACGTCGTCGTCCAACCCGCCCCCTGCGGCGTCAGCACCACGTAGCCACGGCCGACGAAGTTGAAGTTGGCTCGGAACCCGAGCTGCCCCGAATCATTGAGCGCAAGGCTGGACCAGTCCGACGCCCCGAGCGGCTCGCGGATGATGCGCACGTCGTTCGGCGCCTCGGTGCGCAGCAGATAGATGCCATTGCTCGTCACGGCACTGGCCCCCGTGACGGCGAACGCGACGAGCCCCGCCGAGTTGAACCCCGGGTCGCTCGCGCGCGCATCCTCGCCCAGGTCCGGCAACAGATAACGGTGATGGCCCGCGGCGTCGCTTCCCCACCAGATGGCGTTGGGCCCCTCGGGAGTAATCGACAACCGGAACGCCACCCTCCCATCCGAGACCACCGGGACCTGAAGACTCCCCGCGAGCAGATTGCCCGGCTTCAGGTTGTAGGCACCGGATGCATTGCCCAACATGTTGGTGCGAGCCTGAAGCTGGAGCGTGTAGTGCTCCGGCAACTCCCCTCGCGCACTGGGAGCCAGCGTCAGCACTCCCATCCCCAACGACACCGCGGTCTGGCGCAGCAACGTCCGTGCTCGTCGCATCCACGTCACGTCACACATGGGTGGAACCCCCGCTGCCTGTAGGGCGCGAAGGCTACCACTCAGGGGCCGTGCTCATGGGACTGCGAGTGGAGCGCTCGCCGGTTCCTCCGACATGCTCAAGTCGATGGTGAGCAGACCGCCCGCCGCGAGCGAGCTCGTCAAACAGGACTCCATGTAGCCCGCCCCGCGAGCACAGACGGTCAACCGCCCCGAGGGGACAGCGACAAACTCGGCCATGCCGTTCGCGTCCGTCCGCAGTTGCTCCGGATGCACGACGCGGGGCCTCGTCTCCCGCATGATGCCCACCGTCACGCCTCGCAGCGGATGCCCACTCCATCTCTTCAGGGCCCGGAAATGAACGCGCCCCAGCTCCTCCGGCCTGGGCGGCGGAGGCGGGGGAAGCGCCTTGTCGGAAGGCGGCTCCACGGGCGGCGATGCCTTCTCCACCACGCGGTGCGGCGTCGGAGGACTCAGCTCACGCCGCAGGTACGCCGCGAGCGAGAGCGACAGCACGACTCCCGCGATGGCGACAGTCCATCGACCCCCTGGTGCCATCCGGTGGTCTCTCCTGGGACCACCATTGCGAGAGCGCGGCGGTCGACGCTCGAAAGACTAACATCGCGGTTCCAGAGTGCGCTCGCGGTCGGGAGGTCTTCATGTCGTGGTGGGTCTATGCCTTGCTCTCCGCCCTCTTCGCGGCGCTCACCGCCGTGCTGGCGAAGGTCGGCGTCGAGGGTGTTCCCTCCACACTCGCCACGGCCCTGCGCACCTGCGTCGTCCTCGTCTTCGCCTGGGGCATCTCCCTGGCCCGGGGAGAACACGCCGCCCTGCCGTCCTTGAGCCGCAAGACGCTGCTGTTCCTCGCGCTGTCGGGCATCGCCACCGGCCTGTCGTGGCTGGCCTACTTCCGCGCCCTCCAGCTCGGGCCGGCCTCGCGCGTGGCGCCGCTCGACAAGCTCAGCCTGCCGCTGACCGTGCTCCTCGCCGTCGTCCTCCTGCACGAGCCGCTCTCGTGGAAGCTGGGGGCGGGCGTGGCGCTGATGGTGGCGGGCGCCCTGCTGACCCTCCGCTGAACGATGGAGCACCCGGCCCCGCATCGAAATTCCGCGACATCACCCGGGACTGGTAGGGTCCCTCGCCGCTCACGATTCCCCCCGCTTCCGCGGCACACGAGGTCCCCCGCATGGAGATGCTCTGCACCTTGCGCAGCGTCACGGAGGCGCAGCGCGACGCCTTGCTTCAGGCCCCCAAGCGCCTGGACGACTTCCTCGACGACGAGGAGGACTTCGGAGACCCGAAGGGCGGAGCATTCCTGGAACTGGACATCGGCGAGGCCTGGCACGGCCTCCAGTACCTGCTCACCGGGACGCCCTGGGAGGGCAGCGCGCCGCTGGACTTCCTGGTGCGCGGCGGCGTGGACGTGGGCGACATCCCCTCGGATGAAGGCACCGCGCGCGTCTTCTCGCCCGAGCAGGTGAAGGTGCTCGCCTCCGCGCTGCGCGAGGTGTCCGAGAACACGCTGCGCCGCCGCTACGACGCGGTGGAGATGCAGGCCCAGGACATCTACCCCGGCACGTGGGAAGAGCCGCCCGACGACTCGGACCCGCTGGAGGAGATGGTCTCCTACTTCGACGAGCTCCAGAAGTTCATGGCCCAGATGGGCAAGCGCGGGGACGCGCTGCTGGTGCACATCGGCTGAAGCCATCGGGGGCGAGCCCCACTTCAGCCCATCACCACGTCGCGCCCCAGCTTCAGCACCAGCGCCAGCACCACGGCGAGCACCACCTTGCGCACCAGCGTGTCGCCGCCCTTCACCGCCAGGTGCGCGCCCAGCCACGCGCCGGTGAACTGCGCGGCGGCCATGGGCAACGCCACCTTCCAGAGCACCACGCCATTGAGGGCGAAGAGGGCCATGGACGCCAGGTTGGACGCGAAGTTCACCACCTTCGCGTCGGCGGAGGCGCGGGCCAGTCCGTGGCCCAGCAGCGTGTTGAAGCCGACGATGAGGAAGGTGCCCGTCCCCGGACCGAAGAACCCGTCGTAGGTGCCGACGGCCAGCGCGATGAGCGAACCGATGGCGAGCGCGCGCGGCCGGGGTGAGGGCTCCGTCCTGGCCCCGGAGGCAGGCGTCCGCCGGAACGCGAGGAACACGGCCACCGCGATGAGCAGCACGAGCACCAGCGGCTTGAGCACCTCTGGCTTCACCAACAGCACCAGCGCGGCGCCGGCGAACGCACCTCCCAGGCCGAAGGGGAACGTCACGCGCGCCAGCCTCCAGTCCACCAGCCCCGAGCGCGAGAAGCGGACCAGCGCGGCGAACGAGCCGAAGACGGACTGCCCCTTGTTGGTGCCCAGCGCCACGTGGGGCGGCAACCCCACCGTCAGGAGCGCGGGCAGGGTGATGAGCCCGCCACCTCCCGCGATGGCGTCCACCAGGCCCGCGACCAGCGCGGCGACGCACAGCAGGAGGAGTTGCTGCGCACTGACGTCCACCATGAAATCCACCTGGGTGTCTCCCTCGGCTCGAACGGCGCCTGGGTACCACGCGCCCGAAGCGCCGTCGCGCCCGCCCGCTTCTTGCGTCACCGCGCGCCTTGGGCGTCAATGCCTCCGCGACACTCCCCTGCTTCCGAGGTCACCATGCTCGCCTCCCTCGTCACCTTGCTGGCGCTCACGCTGGCCTCGGCACCGCCGTCGCAGGACCCCAACGCCCCCTCCTGCCGCTCCATGAACAGCCAGGTGGCCTGTGGTTATGGGTGCAAGTCGGACTCGAACCGGGCCCGGTGCGCGCAGACGCCGCAGGGGCGCTGTCAGGTGGTGGACGGCCAGGCGGTGTGCTTCGACCCGCCGGCCTACGTGGTGAAGGCGTACGGCGCCTCGCTGCCGGACCCCGAGTGCAAGGCCATCGATGGCGTGGTGGCGTGTGGCTACAACTGCGCGACGCAGCCGGGTCGGGTGAAGTGCGCGAAGTCTCCGGCCGGGGTGTGCCGAGGTCGCAGCGGCGAGGTGGAGTGCTTCGACCCGCCGGCCATCGTCTTCGCCGTCTACGGCAAGGACACGCCCCGCGCGGACTGCCGCAGCAACAGTGTGGAGCTGACGTGCGGCTACAACTGCCTGAACGTCCCGGAGGGGGTGCGCTGCAACAAGACGCCCGCGGGGGTGTGCAAGATGGCGAGTGGTCGCATCACCTGCTTCGACCCGTCTCCCGCCGCGCTCTGCGCCTGGAAGCGCACCTTGCCCGCGCCCGAGTGCCGCAACAGCGAGTCCGGGCCGGTGTGTGGCTACGGGTGCACCACCGCGTTCTCGAAGTCGGCCTGTGCGTCCACGCCGGCGGGGCTGTGCAAGGTCTTCGACAGTGAGGTGTTCTGCTTCGACCCCCCGGCCGAGCAGCAGGCGGACGCGGCGTGCCTGTCCGTGCTGGGGCTGGCCACCCTCGACGGCGCCACACCCTGACGCCCTGTATGAGCACTCTGCCCCGTCGTCTGCTTTGACCCTTCCGGGGAGAGCGGTAGGGTTCCATCTTCTCGCAGCTCGAACGGAGTAGAACCGCACATGGCGGAGGGTGACGTCCGTCAATATTGGGTTCGCAACGACAGGGGCACCTTGTGGGGGCCCCTCACCCTGCCGACCATCGAGCTGCTCATCGACAGCGGCTCCATCAAGGGGAAGCTCCAGGTCTCCGAGGACGGGCGCAACTTCGCCTTCCCCTGGCGATTCCCCGAGGCCCGCGACACCTTCCCCCGGGAGCTCTGGGGTGACGGAGCGCCCGACGCGCCCCAGCAGGCGCCGAGCGCGCCCATGGCAAGCCCCGGTGCGAACCCCGGTGGAATGCCCATGGCCGGTCCGGGTGCGAATCCGGGTGGAATGCCGATGGCCGGTCCGGGCACCGCGCACATGGCCGGCCCTGGTGCGAATCCCGGTGGAATGCCGATGGCGGGCCCGGGTGCGAATCCTGGCGGAATGCCGATGGCCGGTCCGGGCACCGCGCATATGGCGGGACCCGGTGCGGTCGCGAGAAGCACGCCTGGGTCAGCTCCGATGGCAGGGCCCGGAACGCGGCCTGGAGATCCTCGCGCCCCAGGCAACCCGGGCGTTGGCGCGCCACAGGGAGCACGCCCCGGAGTTCCGGGTACCGCCGCTCCCGGAGCGCCGAACGTCGCCGCGCGTCCTGCCCCGGGAGTCCCGCCCGGCGTCGCAACGGCCCCCGGGCGGCCTCCCATGGCCACTGCGCCTGGAGTACCGCAAGCGCCCGGAGTCGCTCCGCAGGCGGGAGTTCCCACCGCGGGCACCCGTCCCGCCGGTGCACCGCAAGCGCCCGGAGTCGCTCCGCATGCAGGTGTGCCCGCGACCGGCGCACGCCCCGTGGCACCAGCGCAGCAGGCCCCCGCGACTCCCGGAGCGCAGCAGGCCCCCATGGGAGCCGCTCCGCAGGCGGGAGTTCCCGCTGCTGGCGCGCGCCCCGTCGCGGCCGTCACAACGGAGGCCGCCCCCTACGCGGTGCCAGCCCAGGGACAGCTGGAGCAGACCTCGCCGCTGAACCTCTACGGGCGCGTCGCCATGGCGGAGCAGACGGGCCTGCTCACGCTGACGCTCTCGGACCGCGTCGCCCTGATTCACTTCCGCAAGGGCAACCCGGAGTTCGTCGACTCGACCCATCCCGAAGATGCGCTGGGCACGTCGCTGATGGGTGGGCGACTGCTCACGCCCGAGCAGCTCCAGCAGGCCGAGTCCGCGAAGGACCGCTTCGGTGGAGACCTGCTCGCCGCGCTCTTTGGTCTGGGACTGCTGCAACCCGCCAGCGCGTTCGCCATCCTGGCGCAGCGCGCCGCCAGCATCCTGTTCAAGGCCCTGCGCACCGAGGCGGGCACGTTCACCTTCGAGGTCCGCGAGCTGGCTGGCAACAAGGCCATGCCGCTCGGCAACCGGTGGGCCGTGCTCAGCGACACCGTGCGCCGCATGCCGTCCACGGAGCTCAAGCGCCGGCTCATGCCGGTGCTCCAACTGCCCATCATGAAGTCGGGGGGCATGGTCGCCGCGAGCGAGCTGCGCCTCACCCCGCATGAAGTCCGGGCCCTCACCGTCATCGACGGCGTGCGCTCGGTGAACCAGCTCCTCACCGACTTCCCGCAGGACGCCGACCACCTGCTGCGCCTCGCGTTCCTGCTACGAGAGCTGGACGCCGTGTCCTTCGCCGCCGTGGCCCCGCAGCCAGGAGCCGGGGCGCACCCCGGTCCTGCTGCCGCGAGTCCACAAGCCGCCCCGACCGGTCCCGCACCCACGGCGGCCCAGGCACCTCGTCCCGGAAACCCTCCAGGTGTTGGAGCGGCCCCGGCTGGAGCAGCCCGCCCTGGCAATCCTCCCGGCGTCGGCACCGCCCCTTCGGGAGCGGCGACTCCTGGCAATCCTCCCGGCGTTGGAGCGGCCCCGGCCGGAGCCGCTCGCCCTGGCAATCCCCCAGGCGTGGGCACCGCCGCCACTGGAGCCGCCCGTCCCGGCAATCCTCCCGGCGTTGGAGCGGCCCCGGCTGGAGCCGCTCGCCCTGGCAATCCTCCAGGCGTGGGCACCGCCGCCGCTGGAGCCGCGCGTCCTGGCAATCCCCCAGGAGCCGCGCCCCGTCCCGCGGGTCCTCCGGTCGTCGGTTCAGCGGCGCCCACGGCGGGCCCAGGCACGGCCCGTCCCGCGCCGCCCACCGTCACCGCCAATGCCCCGGGCTCGGACGAGATTCCGTCGCTGCGCCAGCTCGTCATGGCGCTCAAGCAGCAGAACCACTTCCAGCGGCTGGGGCTCTCGGAGCAGGCGGACTCGAGTGCCGTGAAGGTCGCCTACTTCCGGCTCGCCAAGCTCTACCACCCGGACACGCTTCCGCAGGGCGCGCCTCCGGAGCTGGAGAAGCTCAAGGCCGAGGTGTTCGCCTACATCGGCGATGCCTACCGGATGCTGTCCGACGACAAGAGCCGTGCGTCCTATCTGGAGGAGGTCAAGAGCGGCGGCGCGGGAGCGGAAGTCGACATCAACGCCATCCTCCAGGCCGAGGAGCTCTTCCAGAAGGCGTGCATTCTCGTGAAGGCGCGCAAGTTCCCCGAGGCCGTGAAGATGTTGAACGAGGCCATCCAGCTCAACGCGGAGGAGGCCGAGTTCTACGCGTGGCGGGGCTATGCGCGGTTCTTCACGGCGGCGGACAAGAAGGCGGCTCAGCCGGAGGCGTTCCGGGAAATCCAGAACGCCATCAAGCGCAATGAGCGCTGTGCGCCCGCGCACTACTTCCTCGGGGTGATTGCGAAGCTGTCGGGGGACGTTCCGGGCTCGCTCAAGCACTTCAAGCGGACAGTGGAGCTTCAGCCAGACCACATCGACGCGCAGCGGGAGATTCGCATGGCGGCCCAGAAGAAGTAGGGTGCGCCCCCCGTCCGGGAGGGGCCTGGGGCCCCGCCGGACGAGTCGAAGGAGATAGCAACGTGCCGCTCACCGGGAAGCAACGCCGCCATCTGCGCGCGCTCGGACACCACCTGGAGCCGGTGGTCATCGTCGGTCAATCCGGCGTCACCGAGGGCGTCATCGCCGCCGTCGAGCAGGCGCTGCATGACCACGAGCTCATCAAGGTGAAGATCAACGACGGTCCGGAGACGCGCCAGGAAGCCTCCGCGCGCATCGCCGAGGGCACGGGCGCCGACCAGGCCCAGCTCCTGGGCCGCACCGCCCTGTTCTTCAAGAAGCGCAAAGAGGACTCCAAGTTCGAGAAGTTCTGACGGACCGCGCCCGGGGCCGCCTCACTTGCCGGTGAAGCGGGCCTCGCGGCGCTCGAGGAAGGACTGGACGCCCTCGGCGGCGTCCTCCGTTCCCGCCAGCCGCAGCAGTTGGGGCAGCAGCGCGCGCGCCGCCGCCTCGGGCCCCTCGTGCACCGCCTGTCGCGCGGACGCGAGCGTCGCCTGGACCCCCAGCGGCGCCTGCTTCGACACCGTCTCCGCCAGGGCCAGCGCGCGCTCCAGGTGACGGCCGCGCTCGACGACTTCCTGCACCAGTCCCATCCGGTAGGCCTCGCGCGCGTCGAACTCGTCGCCCGTGAGCAGCCAGCGCATGGCATTGCCCCATCCCGCCCGTTGCGGGAAGCGCAGGGTGGCGCCGCCGAACGGGAAGATGCCGCGTTTGATTTCAATCTGTCCGAAGCGTGCGTCCTCGGAGGCCACCGCGATGTCCGCCGCGAGGATGAGTTCGATGGACAGCGTGAGGCACAGGCCCTGGACGGCGACGATGAGCGGCTTGGTCCTCAGCGCTCCCTGGATGCCCCACGGGTCGATGGCGCCCTCGGCGTAGAGCGGCTCGCCACTGGAGAGGGCGGGCGCGACGCTCGCCAGGTCCAGGCCCGCGGAGAAGTGGTCGCCCACCGCGAAGATGACCATGCACCGCACGTCCGGATGACGGTCCGCCTCGGTCACCGCGGACGACAGTCCCCGCAACATGCCGACGTCGAACGCATTGCGCTTCTCCGGCCGGTGGATGCCGATGAGGGCGAGGTGACCGCGCACTTCCAGGGTGATGCGAGGATCCGATGGGCTCATGGGGCGCTCCACGGTGAAGAAGGGAGCACCAGTTTCCGCCATGCGGCCCTGGCGACGCCATCACGCTCGCCCCGCCGTCCAGCAAAGGACGTTCAGGACCGTCCCGACAGGCAGCCGACGAGGCCCGCGCATCCAACCACCGCGGGCGACGTCAGCGCGTGAAGCCCGCGGTGCTGGCGGCAAGCTCCGCCGCTTCGCCCAGTCGCTCCAGCAGCGAGGGACCGAAGTACTGCCGTCGCGACTCACCGCCGCTCACGCGCACCAACTCCGGCGTCTCCACATAGCCCACGTATCCACCCGCGAGCCCCAGCACCCCCGAGGCCCCGGTGCGTCCCACCAGCACCGCGCCCGCGTCGACGGTGGGCTCACCCGGCACCGTCACCAGCTCCAGCGGCCCCAGCACCAACGCCGCCACTTCCGCCACGCGCTCGGAGGAACCGCACAGCAGGTTGTCACCCGCGGCGCGAGTGAATGACGGCACCAGCCGCGACGCATCCGGCCGAGGCATCACCGCCTCCGCGCGCACCAATGACAGCCGGACCGAAGGCCCCACGGAAGCCATGGGCACCTTGCCCGCGAGGTCGGACAAGGCCCGAGCAAAGGCGGACACACGCTCCAGCCCCTGCCCTTCGGAGAAGGCCACCGAGGCGTTGCCGACCGCGCCTTGCAACAGCAGCGTCACGCCGCTGCCCTCGGACTCGCGCAGCGAGCTGAGTCGCCCCGGGTAGTCCGGGTCCACGTACGCGCGCTGCCGGGGCACCATCGCGGGATGCGCGGCGAAGAAGAGCAGCTCCGCCACCGGGGCCGAGGCGCCGCGCAGCACCGCGCGAGTCAAGGAGCCATCCGGCGCGGTGCCACCGCTGCGCGTGTAGACGAAGGAGGGCTCCTTCGCCTCGCCCAGCTCCAGCGTCACGTCGGTGAGCGCGGCGGCGGCCTGTTGCAGCGCGGCGCTCGCGGCGGCGACGACGGCCTCCAGCGAGTCCTCCCGGTAGCGCCCCGTCCCGACGAGCTGTGACACCAGGCGGCTGTCATAACCTCCCAGCGAGGAGTGCGTGTGCGTGGCCAGCACCAGCACGTCCTGCAGTCCGGCGGCGAGCGCTCGCTCGCGCACCTTGGCGGTCACCGCATCCGTGACGAGCAGCAACTCGAGCGACACCAACCCCACCCGCGTGCTCCCCGACTCCAGCACCACCGCGCGAGCATGGAGCGGCGGGTCGGACTGGCTCGCATCCGGACGCGGAGGCGAGTACCCCGCGACCACCACCGGAAACGGCGGCACGAGCGGCACCTTCGCCGCGCCCGCGCGCAACGCACCTTCTGTTTTCACCTGAGACAGCAGCACGGGCGCGCGCTCCGCCCAGGTGCCACACCAGTTCCATGAACCCAATGAATAAGCGGCACCCACGGTGAGCAGGACCAGGGGAAACAGGGAACGCCAGGAGGCTCGTCGCGGGGAAGCCATGCGGTGGCGAGACTAACGGGACGGTGCTCGTACCGCGAGGCTCGTGTGCCCACATGGGCCGACTCCGGTGGCGGGTGGAATACCCACCAGAGGGGCGTGCGTTCCTGTTCCGCTCATCGCCCGAAAGGAGTAAGGCACCGCGCCATGTGCGGCATCTTCGGAATCACGGGACACGCCGAGGCCTCTAACCTGACGTACCTGGGGCTGCACGCCCTGCAGCACCGCGGTCAGGAGTCCGCTGGCATCGTCGCCTCCGACGGCCACGGTCTTCGGGCGCACCGTCAGATGGGGTTGGTGGCTGATATTTTCGACGCGCCGGTGCTCGCCGGCCTGCCTGGCCAGTCGGCCATCGGACACGTGCGGTACTCGACGGCCGGTGGCAGCCAGCTCAAGAACGCTCAGCCGCTCTTCGTGGCGTACGCGGGAGGACAGGTCGCCGTCGCGCACAATGGCAACCTGGTGAACGCGGGAGCGCTGAAGGAGAAGCTGGAGGCCGACGGAGCCATCTTCCAGTCGGACGCGGACACGGAGGTCATCATGCACCTCCTGGCGCGCTCCAAGCAGGTGAGCTTCGAGCAGAAGCTCGTGGAAGCGCTGCGCAAGGTGGAAGGCGCCTACAGCCTGCTGGTGCTCACGCAGAACAAGCTGGTCGCGGTGAGGGACCCGCTGGGCATCCGGCCGCTGGTGTTGGGGCGGATGAAGGAAGGCGCGTACGTGGTCGCCAGCGAGACGACCGCGTTGGACCTCATCGAAGCGGATGTGGTGCGCGAGCTGGAGCCGGGCGAGCTGCTGGTCATCGAGAACGGCGTGCTGCGCACCAGCAGGCCCTTCGCGGAGCCTCCGCGCCTGGGCCGCTGCATCTTCGAGCAGGTGTACTTCGCGCGTCCGGACTCGGTGTTGTTCGGCAACAGCGTGTACGAGGTGCGCAAGCAGATGGGCATGCAGCTTGCGCGCGAGCAGCCGGCGCCCGACGCGGACCTGGTCATCGCGGTGCCGGACTCGGGCGTGGCGGCGGCCATCGGCTTCTCGCAGCAGAGCGGGATTCCGTATGACGTGGGCCTCATCCGCAGCCACTACGTGGGCCGCACGTTCATCGAGCCGCAGCAGTCCATCCGTCACTTCGGCGTGAAGCTGAAGCTGTCGGCGGTGCGGCACGTGCTCAAGGGCAAGCGCGTGGTGGTGGTGGACGACTCCATCGTCCGGGGCACCACGAGCCGCAAAATCGTGAAGATGATCAAGGCCGCGGGAGCGCTGGAGGTGCATCTGCGCATCTCCTCGCCGCCGACGAAGTGGCCCTGCTTCTACGGCATCGACACGCCGAGCCGTCAGGAGCTCATCGCGGCGACTCACAGCACGGACGAAATCGCGAAGTACGTCACGGCGGACACGCTGGGCTACATCTCGCTGGAGGGGCTGGGCACGGCGGTGGGAGACCCCAGCCGAGGCAGCTTCTGCACGGCGTGTTTCTCGGGCGAGTACCTCATCGGAGAGCTGTCGCCCTCCGCGCCGGAAGCGAACAAGCTCACCGCCTGACCGGACGGCGGCGGGACGTACAAGCGCAAGGCCCCCTGCCCTCTCTTCGGGTCGGGGGCCTTGCTCGTTCCAGGCGGCGGTCGAGACCTCGCCTCAGCGAGGCCCCACTCCCATGGACCAGGGCCGTGGTCGCTCCGGGCGTCAGTCGAGACTCCACGCCAGCGAGGCGAGGCGCCGCGCACAGACCTCTGGGCAGGCGCCTCACTCCCTTCGCGCGTCAGTGGCGGTTGTCGAACTGGATGCCCTCGCGAACCTCGCCAAGCGCCTGCTCGGTGAGACCGATGGCCTTCACGCGGTGGCCGCCCTTGTCGGGGGCCGCGTTCTTCAGGGTGGAGAGCGCCTTCTCCAGATGGACCATGGCGTCACGCATGCGCGGCTGACGCTCCGCCTGGGCCTGGTTGACGAAACCGCCGAGGAAGAAAGCGACAGTGGCGGCGAGGACGGTGCGGCGCATGAAAGGCTCCCGAGGTGGACGCGTCAGTGACGCGAGGAGGGTGTTTCCCTCTGGAACCCAGAAGCCGCCCGGAAGTTGCGGGCCCCGGCTAAACCTCCCCGCCGCCCTTCACGGGAGGCGCGGGCGGCAGCGAAGCCCCCGCGATGAAGTCCGTGAGGTCGGAGGGAAGCGGAGCCTCGAAGGCAACCTCCACACCGGTGCCGGGATGCGGGAAGACGATGCGCGCGGCATGCAGCGCGTGTCGAGGCAGCCGCAGCCGGGTCCACGCCTCGGGCTCCAGGCTGTGCTTGCTGAATCGATCAAAGTAGCCGGGGTCCGGCCCGTACATCTTGTCGCCCACCAGCGGGAAGCCCGCGACGTGCAGGTGGATGCGAATCTGATGCTGACGACCTGTCTCCGGAAAGCAGCGCAGCAGCGCGAAGGGCGCACCCTCGCGAGTGAAGCGCTGGAGCACCTGGAAGCGGGTGCGGCTCGGCTTGCCCTCCACGGGGTCGATGCGCACGGCGATGCGGATGAGCTCGGTGCCCTCGGCGATGGGCGCGTCGACCACGAAGGAGTCCTCGGAGGGATGGCCCTCGCAGACGGCGAGGTACTCCTTGTGCACGTCGCGCGAGACGAAGAGTCGTCCCAGCACCCGGCACGACTCGGTGGTGCGTCCGCAGACGACGAGCCCGCTGGTCTCCCGGTCCAGTCTGTGCGCGGGCTCGGCGAAGCGCTCACCGAAGCGCTCGCGCAGGATGGAGACGAGGGTGCCCTTGTGGTAGCGCGCAGTGGGATGGATGGGCAGTCCCGCGGGCTTGTCGAGCACGAGCAGCCAATCATCCTGGAAGACGACAGGGAGCTCCGTGGGCGTCTCGGGTTCTTCGGTACCGGGGCGGCGCAGTCGGAAGGCCATGCCGGGATACACGGGCGTGGAGGGCTTCAGCCGCTGCTCGTCGCACCGGACACCGCGCAGGATGATTCCGGCCAGGCGCTCCCGGGGCATGCGGCGCAGCTTCTGGCCCAGGTAGTCCTCCAGGCGCCAGCCCGCATAGTTGGGCTCGACGACGAAGGGGATGTCGACGAAGCCCTCGGGGGCCGGGTCCTTCTCGGAGGCGGAGACCTCCGCCGATGCGTCCTCATCGCCGCGCATGACCTCCCAGCTCTAACATGGAGCGGAAGCACGCACAGTCGGAACGAGCACGGCCGCGAGGCACCGTCACACAGGTGTCGCGGCCCCTCGTCACCTCCATCAAGCGGAGACAGCGCGAAGCGAGCCCTGCTCGACGGAGAGGAAGCGCGAGAACAGGTCCGCGATGCGCTCACCCGAGCGACCATCCCAGTACTCCGGCACGCGGCCCTTCTTGCCCTGCCCGTTGAGCGCGCGGTCGGCGGCCTCGCGGATGCGGTCCGGGTCGGTGCCCACCACCTCGTTGGTCCCTTCCTCGACGGTGATGGGGCGCTCGGTCTGTTCGCGCAGGGTGAGGCACGGCACGCCCAGCGCAGTGGTCTCCTCCTGGAGTCCGCCCGAGTCGGTGAGGATGAGCCGGGCCTGCGACGTCAGCGCGAGGAACTCCAGGTAGCCCATGGGGTCCACGGGGCGCAGGTTCGGATTGCGCTCGAACGCGGAGCCCAGTCCCTGCTCGGAGATCATCTTCCGCGTGCGCGGGTGTACCGGGAAGACGACCGGGATTCGGGACGCCACGTGAGCAATCGCGGACAGCAGCCCGCCGAGCACGCGCGGGTCATCCACGTTGGACGGCCGGTGGAGCGTGCACACCGCGTAGCCATGAGGCGCAAGGCCCAGGCTCTTCAGCACGGGCAGCTGCTCCGCCCGCTCCTTCGAGGCGAGCAGTGAGTCGATCATCACGTTGCCCACGAAGTGGATGCGGTCCGGCTCCAGCCCTTCCTTGAGCAGGTTGGCATCCGCGTCGCGCGAGGGCGTGAGGAGCAGGTCGGCCAGCCGGTCGGTGACGACGCGGTTGATTTCCTCCGGCTGGTGCCGGGAGTAGCTGCGCAGGCCGGCCTCGACGTGGGCCAGGGGAATCGCCAGCTTCGACGACACGAGCGCGGCGGCGACAGTGCTGTTCACGTCACCCACGACGGAGACGAGGTCCGGCTTGTGCTCCAGGAAGACCTTCTCCAGCTCCACCATCGTCCGGGCCGTCTGCTGTGCGTGGCTGCCGGAGCCGATGCCCAGGTGCACGTCCGGCGCGGGCAGGCCCAGGTCGGAGAAGAAGACGTCGCTCATCTTGACGTCGTAGTGCTGCCCCGTGTGGATGAGGATCTGCTGGAGCGGGGTGCGCGCGGCGATGGCCCGGTGGATGGGCGCGACCTTCATGAAATTGGGCCGCGCACCGACGATATGGATGACCTTCTTCATGTCGCCAGCCAAGCTAGGCACGGCGAGTCGGATGCCTAGTGGCTGCGGGGCGACTCGTCTCCGCGGAGCCAGCGTCCGTCCTGAATCTGATAGACCGAGTGTGCCATGCCCTCCTCACGCACCATCGCCGTCATCCCCGCCCGTCATGCCAGCACCCGCTTCCCCGGCAAGCCGCTCGTCCTCATCGCCGGCAAGCCCATGGTGGAGCACGTGTGGCTCCGCTGTCAGGAGGCGGGCGTCTTCGACGAGGTCTGGGTGGCCACGGACGACGAGCGCATCCGCGCCACCGTGGAGGGCTTCGGAGGCCGCGCGGTGATGACCAGCCCCGCCTGCGCCACGGGGACGGACCGGGTGGCGGAGGTGGCGCGCGAGCGGCCCGACGTGGACGTGTGGGTGAACGTCCAGGGTGACGAGCCCCTGGTGGACCCGGAGGCGCTCAAGTCGCTCGCCGGACTCTTCACGGACACCACCGTGCGCATGGGCACACTCGTCAGGCCCCTGGAGGCGGACGAAGCCGACAGCCCGCACGTGGTGAAGGCCGTGCTCGCGCTCAACGGCGACGCGCTCTACTTCAGCCGCAGCCTCGTCCCCCACGCGCGGGAGACCGGGACTCCCGTCCCCCGCTGGGGCCACATCGGACTGTATGGTTACCGGCGGGACGTCTTGTTGCGGCTCGCGGAGCTGGCGCCCACGCCGCTCGAGGAGACGGAGAAGCTGGAGCAACTCCGCGCGCTGGAGCACGGCATCTCCATCCGCTGCGCCCGAGTCTCCTGGCGCACGGTCGCGGTGGATGTCCCCGGAGACGTCGCGAAGGTTGAAGCCGTCATGCGCGAGAAAGGACTGTAGCCATGGGCATCTTCCAGGACCTGTTTGGCGGAAACGACACCAAGGCGAAGGACGAGACGCCGGAGGCCCCCGCCGCCACGCCCCCGGAGCCCGCGAAGGAAGTCCCCGCGAATCCCCACGTCGCGGCGGCGGCACCGACGCCCGCGCCAACGCCCGCGCCCGCACCGACGCCGAAGAACGACCCGCGCCGACGCAAGTGGGCGGACGACGAGGAGCACCAGATGGAGGGCGTGCAGCGACTGGTGTCGCGCAAGGTGGAGCGGGTGCTGGAGCAACTCGGGACGCTCGCGATACGAGCCCGCACGGGCGAGGAGGTCCCCACCGTCACCGTCACGCTGCACCTGGCCCACGGACACACCGTGACGGGCACGGTGGTGGACTACGCGCCGCGAGACTCGGTGCTGCTGGCGCTCGGCAAGGAGGGCCTGCTCGGCTCGGAGTCGGTGACGTACGTGGACCTGGCGACGGTGGTCGCGGTGACGGTGGGCCAGGCCAGCAAGCTGCTCGAGCTGACGCAACTGGTGCGCCCCACGCCCACGCGTCAGGACGTGGTGACGTTGGTGGAGAAGCTGCCGCACGCCCTCACCGAGCAGTTCTGGCCGGGCGAGAAGGCACTGGGTGGCAGGCCGCTGCGCTTCGAGGTGGACTGGGTGGGGTTGGATGACGAGCCCGGACGTCGCGCGCTGGAGGCCGCGGTGAATGTCACAGGCCACGCGTTGCGCGCGCTCGCGCAGGAGCAGGGACGCGAGGTGATGCGCCGCATCGCCACGGTGCGCTTCGTCCGGGGCAAGGGCATGCGAGCCGCGTTGGAGGGCGAGACGGGCACGGTGACGGTGGGCGAGGGAGAGCCCACCGTGTCCGCCTTCCGCAAGGCCTTCGCCTCCGGCCTCAAATGACGGGCAGCGCGTCGCTGTAGGCGCCCTTGGGGAACGCGGCGTCGATGCGCGCCAGCTCGTCCGAGGAGAGCTTCAGCGACACGGCGGCCGCGTTGTCGCGCAGGTGGGCCACGCGGCTCGCCTTGGGAATGGCGAACAACGAGGGCCGCCGCACGAGGAACTGGAGCGCCACCTGCCGGGCCGTGGCGTCATGCGCCCGGGCGATGGCCTCCAGCACGCGCCCTCCCGGACTCTGGGGCTTGGGGAAGCGGCCGTTGCCGAAGGGGCTGTAGCCCACCACCGCCACACCCTGCTCCTCGCACCACGGGAGGACGGCGTGTTCGATGGCCCGCTCCTCCAGGTGGTAGAGGACCTGGTTGCAGGCGATGCGCTCGGGCTTCGTGAGCGTCAGCAGCTCGTCCAAATCCGACACCGCGAAGTTGCTCACGCCCCAGGAGCGAATCTTCCCGTCCGCGACCAGCTTCTCGAAGGCGCGCACCGTCTCCGCCAGCGGGTGCGAGCCGGGCCAGTGCAGCAGGTAGCAGTCGAGCCAGTCGGTGCGCAGTCGCTTCAGGCTCCGCTCGCACGCGGTCAGCGTGCCCGCGTAGGTGGCATTGGAGGGCATGACCTTCGACACGAGGAAGACCTCGTCGCGTCGTCCGGCGATGGCCTCGGAGACGATGGACTCCTCCACGCGGCCATGGCCGTACAACTCGGCGGTGTCGACGTGGGTGAGCCCCAGGTCCAACCCCGCGCGCAGGGAGCGGATGGCCTCCTCGCGGTCATCCTCCTCCATCTGCCACGTGCCCTGACCGAGGACGGGGACCTGCTTCCCGGTGCCGCCGAAAACGCGCTGCTCCATGGCCTACCTCCGTGCCCCGAAGGATTAGCACCTCCCACCCGCTCCGACAGCCCGCGACCGTGCGAAGCGAGGGGCTCCGCGCTAGTCTCCGCGCGTGTCCCCCACCTCGACCGCCTCCAAGCCCCATCTCCCCTCGCGGTTGACGCTGGGCCGCCTGCTCACCCTCGCGAAGCCGGAGGTCCCCACGCTCGTCGTGGGCACGTTCTTCCTGCTCGTCAGCAGCGCGGCCACGCTGGTGTTTCCGCGCGCCATCGGAGACCTGGTGGACGAGGCGCTCGGCGCCCGCAATCGCTCGCGGCTCGACACCATCGCCCTGGTGATGTTCGGCGTCTTCGTCGTGCAGTCGGTGGCCATGGCGTTGCGCGTCTACCTCTTCAGCAACGCGGGCGAGCGCGTGGTGACGCGGCTGCGCAAGCGCCTGTTCCAGAGCCTGCTCTCCCAGGAGGTGGCCTTCTTCGACGAGCGCCGCACCGGTGAGCTCACCAGCCGGCTCGCCTCGGACACGAGCATCCTGCAGAGCACCGTCACCACCAATGTCTCCATGATGCTGCGCTACGCCTGCCAGGGGCTCGGCGGCGTGGTGCTCCTCTTCTTGACGTCCCCGCGCCTGACGATGGTGATGCTCGCCCTCATCCCCGCGGTGGCCATTGGCGCGGTGGTGTATGGCCGTCGCGTGCGCGTGCTCGCCAAGGCGGCACAGGACGCGCTCGCGGCCTCCAGCGAGGTGGCCGAGGAGGACCTCTCCGGCATCCGCACGGTGCGCTCCTTCGCCGCGGAGAGCCATGAAGTCGAACGCTACGGCGCGGCGGTGGACCGGGCGCTCCAGCTCGCGAAGGAGCGCGCGCGGCAGGGTGCGCTCTTCATGGGCAGCGCCTCCATCGCCATGTACGGCTCCACCGCGGCGATGCTCTGGTACGGCGGCCGGATGGTGGTGGACGGTGAGCTCAGCGCCGGCGCGCTCACGTCGTTCCTCATCTACACCTCGCTGGTGGCGCTCTCGCTGAGCGCCGTGACGGAGGTGTGGGCGGACGTCATGCGCGCCACCGGCGCCGCCGAGCGCGTCTTCGAGTTGGTGGACCGCGAGCCCGCGATTCCCGCCGGAGGCGAGCGGCTGGCCTCGGTGAAGGGACACGTGGAGTTCCGCGCCGTGCGCTTCTCCTACCCCACGCGCCCCGACGTGCCAGTGCTCCAGGGCCTGGACCTGGAGCTGCGGCCCGGCGAGGTCGTCGCCGTGGTGGGCCCGTCCGGTGCGGGCAAGTCCACCCTCGCGTCACTGCTGTCCCGCTTCTATGACCCGCAAGGGGGCGCCGTCGCCCTGGACGGACATGCGCTCACCACGCTGGAGCCGGAGTGGCTGCGCCGCAACATCGGCATGGTGGCGCAGGAGCCGCAGCTGTTCTCCTGCTCCATCGCGGACAACATCCGCTACGCGAAGCCGGACGCCACCGACGCCCAGGTGGAAGAGGCCGCGCGCGCCGCCAACGCCCACGACTTCATCCAGCGCTTCCCGGAAGCCTACGCCACCCAGGTGGGCGAGCGCGGCGTCCAGCTCTCCGGAGGCCAGAAGCAGCGCGTGGCCATCGCCCGCGCCGTGCTGAAGGACCCCCGCCTGCTGATCCTCGACGAGGCGACGAGCGCCCTGGATGCGGAGAGCGAACACCTGGTGAAGGACGCGCTGGAGCGCCTGATGAAGGGCCGCACCACGCTCATCATCGCCCACCGCCTGTCCACCGTGGCCAACGTGGACCGGGTGCTCGTGCTGGAGGGCGGCCGCATCGTCCAGAGCGGCACCCACGCGAGCCTCATGAGCCAGGAAGGCCTCTACCGCCGGCTGGTGGAGCGCCAGTTCGTCGCCGCCTGAACGGCTGGCCACCACCCGAGCCCGCGCTTATCGCTCTGGAAAGTGGCGCGGAATCAAGCCGGTGATTAGCTCTTCCATCCTCAAGAAAGGAGGTGATGCCTTGATTGACAGCAAGAATCAGGCGTCCACCTCCGCCACGGCGGCCTGAAGAGGGTCACCGCGGCGGTGGCAGACGCTGAAGGTTTCAAGGGCCCGTTTCCGCGTTCGCGCGGGGACGGGTCTTTTACTTTCTCCCGGGAATGGAGTCGTAAGCGACCTGTTCCGACCCGCCGGGGGGAGTGGCCGACCCTTTTCGTACCCATCCGGGAGATTCGCCGTGTCCATCACCCCGTGCCCCAGCCCTCTGCCCACCGCCCTGCGCGACGAAGAGGCTGTCGATGCGCAGCGCAACCTCTACTGCCCCAACTACGACGCCTGCCTGCACATGGTCGTCAAGCGCGGCTGGGAGGGGTGGAGCTGCCGCAATTGCGATCTGCGCGCCTTCCGGGTCGGACAACCCGACGTCCGGGAGTTCGCCGTGTCTCGCCCGGGTGGTTGGGACGGCAACTGAGAAGGTGTCAGCCGGGGCGCCGACCGGCCGCACGTCCTACTCAGAATAATTGACGCATCCCTGCCCTACTTGGCAGAACGGGATATGCGCTCCAAGAAAACCAAGTTCATTTTCGTGACGGGCGGAGTGGTCAGCTCCCTCGGCAAGGGCCTCGCTTCGGCATCCATCGGCGCCCTGCTTGAGAACCGTGGGCTCGCCGTCACGCTGCTCAAGCTGGACCCGTACATCAACGTGGACCCGGGCACGATGAGCCCGTTCCAGCACGGCGAGGTCTTCGTCACGGAGGATGGTGGCGAGACGGACATGGACCTGGGCCACTACGAGCGGTTCACCAACGCTCGGATGAGCCGGCTCAACAACTTCACGTCGGGCCGCATCTACCACGCGGTCATCATGAAGGAGCGCCGCGGCGAGTACCTGGGCAAGACGGTGCAGGTGATTCCGCACATCACCGATGAAATCAAGGCGAGCGTCCGTCAGGCGGCCCAGGACGCGGACGTGGTGATTGTGGAGGTCGGTGGCACGGTGGGCGACATCGAGTCGCTGCCGTTCCTCGAGGCCATCCGGCAGATGCGCTACGACGTGGGCAGCCAGAACGCCGTCTACGTGCACCTGACGCTCCTGCCGTACATCGGCGCGGCGGGCGAGGTGAAGACCAAGCCCACGCAGCACTCGGTGATGAAGCTGCGGGAGATTGGCATCCAGCCCGACTTCCTCGTGTGTCGCACGGACCGCGAGGTGTCTCGGGAGATCAAGGACAAGATCGCCATGTTCTGCAACGTGGACACGGGCAACGTGTTCACCTCGCCGGACGTGCGCAGCATCTACGAGCTGCCGCTGGAGCTGCACCGCCAGGGTCTGGATGACCGGCTCGCGGAGGTGCTCAACATCTGGAGCCGCGCGCCGCACCTGGAGCGCTGGGAGAACATCATCCGCAAGGTGTACGAGCCCGCGCGCGGCCAGGTCCAGGTCGCCATCGTCGGCAAGTACGTGAACCTCACGGAGAGCTACAAGAGCCTCAACGAGGCGCTGCTGCACGGCGGCATCGCCAACGACGTGAAGGTGAACCTGCACTTCGTGGACAGCCAGGACGTGGAGGCGCAAGGCCCGGAGAAGCTCCTGGCGGGCGTGGACGCCATCCTCGTGCCCGGCGGCTTCGGCGTGCGCGGCACCGAGGGCAAAATCGCCGCGGTTCGCTACGCGCGGGAAAAGAAAATCCCCTTCTTCGGCATCTGCCTGGGCTTGCAGATGGCCGTCGTGGAGTTCAGCCGCAGCGTGCTGGGCCTCCCCGCGGCCAACAGCCTGGAGTTCAACGAGCACACCCCGCACCCCGTCGTGACGCTCATGGAGAGCCAGGTCACGGTGCAGGACAAGGGCGGCACCATGCGTCTGGGCAGCTACGCCTGCGCGCTCAAGCCCGGCTCACGGGCACACCAGCTGTATGGCCAGGACACCATCCAGGAGCGTCATCGCCACCGCTTCGAGGTGAACAACGCCTACCGGGGCCGGCTTCAGGAGGCGGGACTCGTCATCTCCGGGCATAATCCGGAGCTGAACCTCGTGGAGATGATCGAATTGTCGGACCACCCGTACTTCGTCGGCTGCCAGTTCCATCCCGAGTTCAAGAGCAAGCCCTTTGCTCCTCACCCTCTTTTCTCCGGCTTCATCAAGGCGGCGCTCGAGCAGCGTGACGCCACGGCCGGTCAGGTGCGCGCATGAGCGCCAGCAGCCTCCCCATCAACCTGTGTGGTTACAAGGTCGGCCCCGGGCAGAAGCTCTTCGTCATCGCCGGCCCGGACAGCATCGAGTCCGAGGAGATGGCGCTGAAACATGCTCACTTGCTCAAGGGCATCACCAGCCGACTGGGCGTGCCCTACGCGTTCAAGTGCTCCTACGACAAGGCCAACCGGACAAGCGGGAAGTCCTTCCGAGGTCCTGGCCTCCGGGAAGGGCTGCGTATTCTAGCGCGTATCAGGGATGAAGTGGGCGTCCCGGTCCTCACGGACGTCCATGAAACCAGCCACGTAGGTCCTGCCTCGGAAGTTGTGGATATCATCCAGATACCGGCGTTCCTGTGCCGGCAGACAGACCTGGTGGAGGCCGTGGCTCGCACGGGGAAGGGCGTGAACTTGAAGAAGGGACAGTTCGTAGCCCCCAGGGACATCGTCCACTCGGCGCGCAAGGCGTTCGAGTCGGGCAACCCCAACGTGCTCGTCACGGAGCGGGGGTCCACGTTCGGCTACAACAACCTGGTGGTGGACATGCGAGGGCTCGCCCACATGCGCGAGGCGGGCCTGGCCGTGTGCTTCGACGCCACGCATTCCGTGCAGCAGCCCAGCTCCGGCGACGGAGTGACGGGGGGCGAGCGCAGGTTCGTCTCACTGCTCGCCCATGCCGCCGCGGCGGCCGGGATTGATGCATTGTTCACGGAAGTCCATGAGGACCCTGATGGTGCCCTGTGTGACGGTCCGTGCTCCCTCAATCCACAGATGTTCGAGGACGTGGTACGAAATGTGCTGAACATCCGCCGGGTGTTGGGACACGAGCCCGGTTGATGGACACGACGAGGGGAGGAGCCGAGCGAGTCATGTCGACGGAAGCACCTTCCAAGCCTGGAAAGGAAGAGCTGACGTCTCGCGCGGCACGCGTGCGGCTGCTTGTCTTCGACGTGGACGGGGTGCTCACCGACGGCGGCCTGTATTACGGCGACGGCGGGGAGCTCATGAAGCGCTTCGATGTGAAGGATGGCCACGCCCTGGTCATGGCCCGGTTGTCGGGCCTGCCCGCCGCCATCCTCACCGCCCGCACCTCAGGAATCGTGGAGGCTCGCGGGAGGGAGCTCGGGCTGGCGGCTGTGTTTCAAGGCCGCCGCGACAAGGGTGCCGCACTGGACGAGCTGCTCCAGCAACTGGCCGTTCCCCTGGAGGCGTGTGCCTACATGGGTGACGACCACAATGACCTGGCCCCTCTTTCGAGGGTGGGCTTGTCCGCGTGTCCCGCGGATGCTGTTCCCGAGGTGCGTCAGGAGGTTCACTTCATCACCCAGAGTCCGGGCGGCCGTGGCGCCGCCCGAGAGCTCGTCGAGCTGTGCCTCAAGGCCAGTGGACGGTGGGAGAACGCCGTGGGTCTGATGAGGGGGACTGATGGACGCAGTGCGCAGAGAGGTTGAAGGAAACCCCGTATTCAAGGTAGGTGGTTGATTCCATGGGCAGCGGAATGATGCAGCAAGAGGGGAGTACGGCGATGACGGACCAGCTCTACACGACGCACGACATCAGTCGCTTGCTTCAGGTGGATCCGTCCACGGTGAGCAAGTGGATTGACCGGGGCATCCTGATGGCTTTCAGGACGCCGGGCGGTCACCGCCGGGTGCGGTCGGCGGACCTGCGCACGTTCCTCATCACCCACCAGATGCCGGTGCCGGAGGAGTTGGGCAGCGGCACGGTGCGCCTGTTGGTGGTGGACGACGAGCGCGCGGTGCTGGACGCCATCAAGCGCGCGTTCAAGCCGTTCGCGGCGCAGGTGGAGTTGCAGACGACGACCAGTGGCGTGGAGGCGCTGCTGCTGGTGTCCGAGCAGAAGCCGCACGGCATGATCATCGACCTCAACATGCCGGACATCGATGGCCTGGAGGTGTGCCGTCGTATTCGTCAGCGCAAGCAGATGGAGGGCGTGCGTCTCATCACGATGACGTCCGTGCACACCGCCGATGTGGTGGAGCAGTCGAAGCAGGCCGGTGCGCTCGCGTGCCTCGCCAAGCCGCTGGATGTACAGCAGGTGCTGGAGCTGTTCCGCGTGCCCATCTCGCTCAGCGCCAAGCGCTGAAGCGCGGAGGGCTTCCGCCACCCCCTCGCGGAAGCCCTCGACAGGGGTGAAGTCAGCAGGAAGCCGCGCCGTTTTCGGCGGACAGCGGCCTCCCAGGAGGGGTGTGCGCGCGGTTCAGCTCTGGACCTTGACCTCGATGACTCGGGGCTTGGACTCCTCGCGCCGAGGCAGCGTCAGCGTCAGCACGCCTTGCTCGTAGCGCGCCTCCACCTGGGTGGCGTCCACGGTCTCCGGAAGGGAGAACGAGCGCGTGAAGCTGCCCTGGCCGCGCTCCTGACGACGCACGCTGACGCCTTCGGCGAGCGGCTGCGCCTTGCGTTCGGCCTTCACGGTGAGCACGTCGCGCTCCACCGTCACCTGGATGTCCTTCACGTCCACGCCAGGGATGTCGAGGTGCAACGTGACGCCGGCCTCGGACTCGAGGATGTCGGCCGCGGGAGCGCGCTCGGTGCTCCGCGCGGACTGACGGAACAAGCCCGGCTGCCCCAGCTCACGGAAGAGCGCATCGAAGTCGCGCATCAGGGGGTTCACCACCACGGCGGAGTTGAACGGGTTTCGGCTTTGCATGGTCTTCTCCTGTGCGTGCCACCCTGGGCAGGGTGCACGGTGTGTGAATCACAGACGTTGTCGTAGTCGGCGGTCGCCTCGGGGGCCCCATCGGGGCTCCACTCCAGCGCCGCCTCACAAGACTCAAGAGAACCATGCTCCGGGGCGTGTCAAGCAACGCTCCCGGCCCCGCCGCGCCCGTCCCCACAAGCCCGCCTGCCTGCCCTCCTGTGCACCGGGAAGGCGCCTTCCAGGACGGGTACCGCGGCGTCAGTCGTCCTCGCGGCCCAGGGACACGGAGACGGCCTCCTCGTCACGGGCGACGTGCACCGTCCAGGGACGGCAGCACACGGGGCAGTCCTCGATGTAGTGCTCCGCGCTGGCGCCGATGGGGTCCACGTCGACCTCCACCTCCTCGCCGCAGTAGGGGCACTGCTGGATGGCGGTTTCCGCGAAGGGCTGCATGGTGGTGCCTCCTCGCCCTCGAAGCGGGCGATTGCGTCGCGGACTGAGCGTCCGCGCATTCAGACGGTAGACTCCCGAGCCATGGCTTCTCCTTCCCGCAATCGTATTGGTGACATCCTCGTCAAGGCCCGCGTCATCGACGACCTCCAGCTGCGCAGCGCCATGGCCACCCTGGACCAGTGGGGCGGGCGGCTGTCGCGCGTGGTGGCGGACCTGGGGCTGGCCAGCGAGGACATCGTCACGGAGGCCATCTGCCAGGGCCTGGGGATGCAGCGGGTGCAGTTGGGCAACATCAGCCGCGACGCGAGCGCGCTGGCTCGCGTGGAGGTGAGCCTGGCCGAGCAGAAGGCGGTCTTCCCCGTGTCGCTCAAGGACAACGGCAAGACGCTGGTGCTGGCGATGGCGGACCCCACGGACCTGGCCACGCTGGACCAGGTGGCGGCCCGCAGCCGCGCTCGCGTGGTGCCCATGGTGGCGGGCGAGCGCGAAATCGAGCACGCCATCCTGCGGCACTACCGGAACCAGGAGCCGGTGGCGAGCAGCCGCTTCGCGCCGTCGCGCAGCCAGTCCGCCAACACGCCCTCCACCGTCGACGAGGAGCAGCAGGAGGAGGACGAATTCAAGGTCGTCGACATGAGCGGCAACACGGTGGTGAAGCGAATCGCCGACATCGTCCCGCCGGGCTCTCCCGCCACCGCGCCCGCGGCGCCCCGTGCCGCGGACAAGCCCGCACCGCCCGTGGCCAATGGCTCCTCCAGCGCGGCGGACATCCTGGATGAAATCCTGGCCGGCGGCGTCCCGGCCTCCGAGTGGACGGACGAGGACCTGCAGCGCCTGCAGACGCTCCAGCAGAACCAGGAGAAGAGCTCCAAGATTCTGCGCGCCCTGCTGGAGCTGCTGCTGGAGAAGGGCAAGCTGCAGCAGCGGGAGCTGGCCGCGAAGATGCGGCTGTAGTCGTCAGCCCGCTTCCTCGAGCTCGCGACCGGTGAGCCCCAAGAGGTAGAGGATGGCGTCCAGGCCGCCGGCGGAGATGGAGGTATCAGCCGCCTCGCGCAGCCGGGGTTTGGCGCGGAAGGCGATGCCCAGCCCCGCGCGCTCCAGCATCAGCAGGTCATTGGCGCCATCGCCCACCGCGATGACCTGCTCGAGCAGGATGCCCTCCTCTTTCGCCAGTTGCTCCAGCAGTTCCGCCTTGCGGAGCGCGTTGACGATGGGCCCCACGGTGCGCCCGGTGAGCTTCCCGCCCTCCTCCTCCAGCACGTTGGAGAAGGCATGGTCGATGCCCAGGCGCGCCTTGAGCGCCTCGGCGGCCACGGAGAAGCCTCCGCTGATGACCGCGGTGCGGTAGCCCAGGCGCCTCAGCACGCGCACCAGCGTCTGTGCGCCCTCCGTCAGCGGCAGGTTCGCCGCGAGCTGGTGCAGCACGGCCACGTCCAGCCCCGCCAGCAGCGCCACGCGCTGGCGCAGCGACTCGTCGTAGTCCATCTCCCCGTGCATGGCGCGCTCGGTGATGCGCGACACCTGCTCGCCCACGCCGTGCGCGCGCGCCAGCTCGTCGATGACCTCGATGCGGATGAGCGTGGAGTCCATGTCCATCACCACCATCCTCTTGCTGCGGCGAAACAGGCTCTCGCGCTGCAACGCCACGTCGAAGGTGTTGTCGCGCATGGACAGCGCCAGCAGGGAGCGCTTCAGCGCCTCCGGCTCCACGGAGTCCGGCAGGGTGACGTGCAGCTCCACCGAGCCCAGGTGCGTGTGTGTCAGCCGGACGATGCGCTCCAGGTTCGCGCCCTGCCCCGCCAGGTGCGAGGACAGCGCATGCAGCTCGCGGGCGCCCAGCGCGCGGCCCACCGCCGTGACGACGTAGCGCGCGGGCGCGGACTTCGCGGGGGCGCTCGCGTCCGGCGATTCCACCGCCTGGAAGTCCAGGTCCACGCCCAGCTCCCGGGCGGCGAAGAGCAGCGCGCTGGGGATGCCGCGCGCGTCGGGCAGGCGCACCAGCAGGCAGAGCGTGAGGCGGCCCTGCACCACCACCTGCTCCACGTCGAGCAGCTCCGCGCCCGCCTCCGCGAGCAGGCCGGTGAGGCGGGCGGTGATGCCAGGGTGGTCCTTGCCCGTGACGGTGACGAGCACGCAGCCGGAAGAAGTCGGGGTCATGTCCCCCGGACGATGCCACGACCGCGCGCGGGCGGGGCGGGCCTCATGCGGCCCGCGCCCACCGGTGAATCACGGCTGCGGCGCGTCCGAGGAGAGGACGAGGTCGCCCCGGACGAGGAACTCCTTGTCCGGGAAGGCCTTGTAGAAGTCCTCGAGCATCGCATCCACGTCCGGGTAGCGCTGCTCGCGCTTGTCCTGGGTGGCCTTGTCGAAGAGCTGGTCCAGGCCGCTGGGCGCCTCGGGATTCACCTCCGAGGGCAGGGGCGAGCGGCGGCCGGGAATCTGCCCGGTGAGCATCTCGTAGAGCAGGATGCCCAGCCCGTAGACGTCCGCGGACGGGCCCGGCTCCTTGGCGCCGCGGTTCATCAGCTCCGGGGCCATGTAGGGCATTCCGCCGGTGCCCACGAAGACCTGGGGCATGCCCTTGGTGGAGTCCACCTCCACCACGCGGCCCAGGCCGAAGTCGGCGAGCTTCGCGTTGCCGTACGCGTCGAAGAGGACGTTCTCCGGCTTGAGGTTGTGGTGCGTCAGGCCCGTGGCGTGCGCGGCGCGCAGGCCGTAAGCCATCTGCAGGAAGGTGCGCAGCGCGAAGGGCACCGGCACGCCGCTGCCACCGCCCGCCTCCAGCCGCTCCTTCAGGCTGCCGTTCATCAACTCCAGCACGAAGTAGGGCCGGCTCGCGTCCACGTTCTGATCCACCACCTGGACGATGCCGGGGTGGCGCACCTGGGCCTGCGCGCACAGCTCCTTCTTCAGCCGCTTGAGCACCTCCCCGCGCTGCAGGAAGGAGAAGTAGCCGAAGATGTCCTTGAGCTCCTTCAGGCAGATGTCCAGCCCGAGCGCCGTGAAGCGCCCCTTGAAGACGGTGCCCAGGGGGCCCGTGCCAATGGGGTCGAACTTCTGGTAGCGCAGGTCCAGCTCGGTGCCCTTGGAAGCGACGGGCGCGGCGGCGACAGGAGTGGCGGCGGGAGGGGGCATGGAGGAAACGGACGACGCAGGAGGAGCGAAGGGCAGCGGCGCGGGAGCGACGGGAGCGGGGCCGATGGACGTCTCCCGGCGAGGCTCAGGGACCGCGGGGGTGATGAGCGCCACGGGCGAAGGCGAGCCGACGGACGACGGCACCTGCGCCGCCCCCGGCGGGGGCGTCAACTCCAGCGCGGGCATGGCCGAGCGCGCGGCCCGCATGGGCGCCATGGACGGAGGCGAGGGAGGCGGCGCGATTTGCGTGGCCCCGGTGGGCACCACCTCCGCCTCGTCCAGCAGCAGCTCTGGCGGGGGCGGCGGCAGCTGCATGGGCTCCTCGGTGCCCTGGGCCACCGGCGGCTCGTCCTCGGCGGAGGCGAGCTGCTCGGCGAAGAACTCGCCCACCTCCGTGGAGAACTTGTCCCCAAGTTCCCCGCCCGCCACGCGCTCACCCTGGTCGGTGAGCTTGAGCTGGGCCTCGCGGTCCATGGCGATGTAGTGGAACTTGCGCAGGAAGAAGAAGTAGTTGTCGAACTCGAGCGAGACGGACGGTTCGAGAGCGGCCTTCACATCGGCCAGCTTGTTCGAGCGTCCAAGTCGGCCGTTCTCCCTCAGGTTACGGAGGATGAACAGCGCCTCGCCACTGACGGCGTCGCGGTTGATGGCGGCCTTCGGCATGGGTGGGCGACTCTACGACGTCCCCCCGTCCTCACTCAACGTGGGACTGCCAGAACCCGGGGGGCGGCTACTTGATGCGCAAGAGCTGCTTCACCGTCTCCAGCACCTCGACGAACTTCACCGGCTTGCGCAGGTAGATGTCGACGCCGAGCTGCAGGGCGCGGTCCTGGGCTTCCTTGCCGCCCGCGGAGATGGCGATGACGGGGATGGCCCGGAGCGCTTCTTCCTCGCGGATGCGCTCCACCAGGGCGAAGCCGTCCATCACCGGCATGTACAGGTCCGTCATCACGAGGCTGAAGCGGCCCTCGCGCAGCATCAGGAGCGCGTGGTGACCGTCCGGCGCGAAGTGGACCTCCAGGGGCACCTTCCCGTGCAGCTCCCCGCTGGCCAGCTTCTTCAGGACGTAGCTGTACATCTCGATGATGTGCGGGTTGTCCTCGACGATGAGCACACGGTACCCCTCGTGCTCGCCGGTGGACTCCTGGCTGTCTGGACCTGCCGCACTCAAGATGTCACCCAGTCTCCGCCGGTCTTCTGCGCGCTCCACTCGGACGCCGACACCTCCGGGCTGATCGAAGCTCGCCGGCCTGACCCAGGCCACGATGCCGCTGACTTCTACCGGATCCAGCAGTCCCGGGAAAGAAAGTGCGAGCCGGACGTCCTCCCCCAATGTGAAGGCCTGCTCGGTCTGCACGAAGAGCCCCGCATGGGACAGGTTCTCCGTGACGTCACGCGCATGGCGTCCGTCCGCGTACTCCACCTTCAGCACGGCCGGGATCCGGGGGTGCTGGCGCTTGTTCTCTGGGCCCGGGGTCATAACAAGGGGTTGAAATCGCTCGGCAATTTGCTGATGGCGGCCCAGTGTACCGTCGAGGGTTTATGTTGACAACGCGGCCATGGGAGCAATACGTAGCCCCCCGCCATGGCGGAGCCCCTGTTCACTCCTGAAGAGCAGAAGAAGTTCGACGCGGGTATCGCGGAGATCATCTCCCACTACCCCCCTGATCGCAAAAGCGCGGGCATGCTCCCGGCGCTGCGCGTGCTCCAGGAGATCAAGGGCTGGTTGCCGCCCGAGGGACTGCGGCTGGTCGCCAAGAGCCTGGAAGTCACGCCGGAGCGCGCCTACGAGGTCGCCAGCTTCTACGTGATGTACCACCTGAAGAAGCCGGGCAAGTACGTCATCGACGTCTGCACGAACCTGTCCTGCTCGCTCTGGGGAGCGGAGAAGATGCTCGCCTACCTGGAGGAGAAGCTCGGCCTCAAGGCAGGTGAAGCCAACGAGAAGTTCACCTTGCGCGAGACCGAGTGCCTGGCCTCCTGCGGCACCGCACCGTGCCTGCAGATCAACGAGGATCATCACGAGAGCCTCACCCGCGCCAAGCTGGACGCCATCCTGGCCAAGCTGAGCTGAGCCCACCCCTTTTACTCCGGTAGGACGTCATCACATGACCGCTACGGCAAAGACGATCGACCCGATCATCTCGGCGGCCTGGGGCAAGCCGCAGTCCTGGACCCTGGACAGTTACAAGAAGCGCGGTGGCTACGAGGGCCTCAAGAAGGCGCTGGAGATGCAGCCGGCGGCCATCATCGACGAGGTGAAGAAGTCCAACCTCCGAGGGCGCGGCGGCGCCGGCTTCCCCACGGGCCTAAAGTGGAGCTTCGTCCCCAAGGACAGCCCCAAGCCCAAGTACCTGGCCGTCAACGGCGACGAGTCCGAGCCGGGCACCTTCAAGGACCGCTACATCCTGGAAGACGACCCGCACATGATGCTGGAGGGCATCGCCATCGCGTCGTACGCGCTGGGCGTGCACACCTGCTACGTGTACCTGCGCGGCGAGTTCAAGTTCCCCGCGGAGCGCTGCCAGGCGGCCATCGACGAGGCCTACAAGGCGGGCATCTTCGGCAAGAAGATGCTGGGCAAGGACTTCGAGCTCAACTGCTACCTGGTCCGTGGCGCTGGCGCCTACATCTGCGGTGAGGAGACGGCCCTCCTGGAGAGCCTGGAAGGCAAGAAGGGCTGGCCGCGCTTGAAGCCCCCCTTCCCCGCGGTGGTCGGCCTGTTCGGCAGCCCCACGGTGGTGAACAACGTGGAGACGCTCGCCAGCGTGCCGCACGTCTTCACGGGGGGCTCGGACTGGTACGCGAAGCTGGGCACGGACAAGTCGGGCGGCACGCGCCTGGTCTGCCTGTCGGGCTCCGTGAACCGCCCCGGCGTCTACGAAGTGTCCATGTTCACCACGCTCGCGGAGCTCATCTACGACGACAAGTTCGGCCGGGGTCTGCCGGCGGGTCGCAAGGTGAAGGCCGTGATTCCGGGCGGGTCCTCGGCGCCGGTGCTGGGCGCGGACGAGCTGGACGTGGCCATGGAGTTCGAGGCCCTCAAGGTCAAGCAGACCATGGCGGGCTCCGGCGGCGTCATCGTCATGGACGACTCCACCTGCATGGTGCGCAGCCTGTGGCGCGTGGCGCGCTTCTACGCGGAGGAGTCCTGCGGCCAGTGCACGCCGTGCCGCGAGGGCACGCCGTGGCAGACGCGGCTTCTGCGCAAGATTGAAGAGGGCCGCGGCGAGCCGGGCGACATCGAGATGCTGTCCAACGTGGCGTCCTCGATTGCCCCCTACCCGCCCATCGGCCTGGGCAACACCATCTGCGCGCTGGGTGACGCGGCGGCGCTGCCCACGCACTCGTTCCTGATGCGGTACAAGGACGAGTTCGAGGCCCACATCCGCGAGCACCGCTGCCCGTTCGGCGACAAGCCCTGGGGTTCGTTCGGAGACTGGTCTTGAACATCGAGCTCATCCTCTTCGGGGCGTTCGCGCTCCTGACGCTGCTGTCGGCCGGGACGGTCATCTTCGCGCGGAGCCCCATCAACTCCGCCATGGCCCTGGTCTCCACCTTCTTCTTCCTGGCGGGCCTGTACATCCTGCTCTGGGCGCACACGGTGGCGGTGCTCCAGGTGCTCGTCTACGCGGGCGCCATCATGGTGCTCTTCCTCTTCGTCATCATGCTGCTCAACCTGGGCGAGTCCCCCACGCGGGGCCGGCCCACGCTGGCGCGAATCGTGGGTGGCGCCTCCACGGTGGGCCTGCTGGTGGTGCTGGGCATCGCCCTGTCGAAGCTGCCTTCCGGGCCGCCTCCCTCGCTGGGCCTGGAGGGGCAGGCGACCTTCGGCACCATGGCGACCCTGGGTCAGGTCATCTTCACCCAGTGGCTGCTTCCCTTCGAAGCGGTGAGCTTGCTGCTGCTGGTGGCCATGGTGGGCGCCGTGGTGGTGGCCAAGTCGCGAATCTGATCGCTGCCGACTCCCCCCAACTTTCTGTGCTAGATGGCGGCGCAGGTCGTCGCCCGCGAGGCCCCGAATCGGCCCATGGTCCCCATCTCCTACTACCTCCTGCTTGCCGCCGCCCTGTTCTGCATGGGCATGTTTGGCGTGATGGTGCGCCGCAACGCGCTGGTCATCTTCATGTGCGTGGAGCTGATGCTCAACGCCGCGAACCTGACCTTCCTCGCGTTCGCCCGAATGCACGGAGACAGCGTTGGCCATGTCTCCGCCTTCTTCGTCATCGCCGTCGCGGCGGCGGAAGCGGCCATTGGCCTCGCCATCGTCATCGCCGTCTTCCGGAGCCGAGGCAGCGTCCTGGTGGAAGACATCCGGACCATGAAGCACTGACGGACCCGCCAGGAGCCCTGTCATGACCCTCTCGCAATTCCTGACGACGGCGCCCGTCGCTCCCGACGTGATGGCGCCCTCCCTGTGGCTCATCATCGCCCTGCCGCTGCTCGGCGCGTTCATCTGCGGCGTGTTCGGCAAGATGCTGGGCCGGGCCAACGTGAACCTGGTCGCCTGCTCGGCGGTGGGCGGCGCGTTCGTGCTCAGCGTGCTGGCCTTCTGGGCCACCAGCGCCACGGACCCGGAGACCCGCCGGCTCCTGTCCTTCCTCGTGAACCCGTTCGGCAACGAGCGCGACTACGTGCGCTACGCCCTGGCGCACGACTACGGCACCTGGTTCGCCGTGGGCGACTTCCGGGTGAACTTCGGGCTGATGGTGGACCACCTGTCGGGCACCCTGCTGCTGGTCATCACCGGCGTCGGGTTCCTCATCCACCTGTACTCCACCAGCTACATGGAGCACGACGAGTCCTACTGGCGGTACTTCGCGTACCTGAACCTGTTCGTCGCGGCGATGCTGACGCTGGTGCTGGCCGACAACCTGGTCCTGCTCTTCGTGGGCTGGGAAGGCGTGGGCATGGCCAGCTACCTGCTCATCGGCTTCTGGTACACGGACCCGGCCAAGGCGTGGGCGGGCCGCAAGGCGTTCGTCACCAACCGCATCGGTGACTTCGCGTTCCTCATCGCCACGTTCCTGATGGTGCTCCTGGTGGGCGCCTTCAACAAGCAGGCCGACGAGCGCGACTACACGGTGGCGGGCAGCAGCAGCCAGCGCTACGCGTCCGCGCTCCAGGACAAGGGCCCCGTCACCTTCCTGGGCCTGCAGAAGATGGCCGAGGCGCTGCCCGAGGGCGGCGGCAAGGTGACGCTGTCCACCCCCATCGCCGCGGGCCCGTTGGAGGGCTACACGTTCGGCGGGGTGATGACGGCGGCGATGCTGCTGTTCCTGCTGGGAGCCGCGGGCAAGAGCGCGCAGTTGCCCCTCTACGTGTGGCTGCCGGACGCGATGGCGGGCCCGACGCCCGTCTCCGCCCTCATCCACGCGGCGACGATGGTCACCGCCGGCATCTACCTGTTCAGCCGCATGTCCGCGCTGCTGGTGCTCAGCCCCACGGCCATGGCCACGGTGGCCATCATCGGCGCGCTGACCTCGCTGCTCGCGGCGCTCATCGCCTTCGCGCAGGACGACATCAAGAAGGTGCTCGCCTACTCCACGGTGTCCCAGCTGGGCATCATGTTCATGGGCGTGGGCATGGGCGTGTTCTGGGCGGCGGTGCTCCACCTCGTCACGCACGCGTTCTTCAAGGCCTGCCTCTTCCTGGGCGCCGGCAGCGTGATGCACGGCAACGGGGACGAGACGGACATCAAGAAGCTGGGCGGCCTGCGCCACGAGATGAAGTGGACGTGGGGCACGTTCTTCGTCGCCACGCTGGCCATCACCGGCATCATCCCGCTGTCCGGCTTCTTCTCGAAGGACGCCATCTTCCACGGCGTGCATCACAACCACCTGGAAGGGCTGCACTGGGTGTCCAGCGTCGTCTACTACCTGGGCCTGCTCATCGCCGCCTGCACCGCGTTCTACATGACGCGCGTGTACCTGCTGACCTTCGAGGGTCAGCGCTCCAAGGAGGCGAAGCTGGCGCACGCTCACGAGAGCGCGTGGCAGATGACGCTGCCCCTGGTGGTGCTGGCGGTGCTCAGCGTGGTGTCCGCGGTGTACGCGTGGCCGCTGATGAAGGCGCCGGGCGACGGCCGGCCTCAGCCGGTGTTCGAGAACTTCCTGAGCCCGGTGTTCGCGGCGATGAACCGCATCGTGGCGTCGGGCAAGACGGTGGAGCTGGACACCAGCGTCCCCGCCATGGGCGACTACGTCTTCGCGTGGCTCGTCGCCGTCTCTGGCGGCGCGCTGGCGGGCTTCCTGTACCTGCGCTTCTTCCCGGCGCGCGTGGGCCAGCCGGTTCCCGCGTTCGCCCGGGCGGTGCGCCGCACGGCGCAGAACAAGTTCTACGTGGATGAGCTGTACGAGCTGGCCATCATCCGGCCGGTGAAGTTCATGAGCTTCATCCTCTTCCGCGTGGTGGACGCGCTCCTCATCGACACCGTGGCGGTCCGCGGCACGGCGTGGGTGACGGCGCGAGTGGGCAGCGCGCTGCGCTACGTCCAGTCGGGCGACGCCCAGGCCTACGCCGCAGTGATGGCCCTCGCCCTGCTGGGCGGAGTCGCCTACGCCCTCATCCAGGTGCTGCAATGAGCTTCTTCGACACCCACCTGCTCAACCTCGTCGTCTTCCTGCCCTTCATCTTCGCGGTGCTGGTGTTGATGCTGCCGGCGGGCGAGTCGGGACAGATTCGCACCGTCACGCTCATCGCCATGCTGGTGGACCTCGTGTTCGGCGTGTGGGCGTACATGCGCTTCGAGCCGGGCGGCCCGGAGTTCCAGCTCGAGTACCGGGTGTCCTGGTTCAAGGAGTTCGGGCTCAGCTACCACCTGGGCGTGGATGGCCTGGCGGTGAGCCTGCTCCTGCTCACGGTGTTCCTGGGCCCGCTGGTGGTGATGGCCTCCACCACGTACATCAGCCACCGCATCAAGGAGTTCCACCTGGCGCTGCTGGTGCTCCAGACGACGATGCTGGGCGCGCTGGTGTCGCTGGACGTGCTGCTCTTCTACATCTTCTTCGAGGCCATGCTCATCCCCATGTACCTCCTGGTGGGTGTGTGGGGCGCCGAGGACCGCCAGATGGCGGCGGTGAAGTTCTTCCTCTACACGCTGGTCGGCTCGCTGCTGATGCTGGTGGCGCTCATCGCCGTGTACTTCATCAGCTCGCCCGCGGGCGCGCGCTCGTTCGACTACTCCACCCTGTACAACGGCCTGCTGGACGCGAACCGGCAGCTGTCCGCCTGCAACGCGGGACCCCCCGGAGCGTGTGACTCGCTCACGGGACTGGCCGCGACGCTGCACACCTATGGCCCGTGGCTCTTCGCCGCCTTCGCGCTGGCGTTCGCCATCAAGGTGCCCATGTGGCCGGTGCACACGTGGTTGCCGGACGCGCACGTGCAGGCGCCGGTGGCCGGCTCCATGATTCTGGCCGGCGTCATGCTGAAGATGGGCACGTTCGGCTTCTGGCGGTACGCGATTCCGTTCTTCCCGGTGGCCGCGCAGAACGCCCGGCCCTTCCTGGCGACGCTGGCCGTCATCGGCATCGTGTACGGCGCGCTGATGTGTCTGGCGCAGCGGGACATCAAGAAGCTGATTGCCTACTCGTCCGTGAGCCACCTGGGCTACTGCATGCTGGGCATCTTCGCCCTGACGGCGGAGGGCGCCACGGGCAGCGCGTACCAGATGCTCAACCACGGCATCTCCACGGGCGCGCTGTTCCTCCTGTTCGGCTTCCTCTACGAGCGGCGCCACACGCGACTGATGGCGGACTTCGGCGGCATCGCCAAGGTCATGCCGGTGTTCACGGTGGCCTTCGTCATCATCACCTTCTCGTCGGTGGCGGTGCCGGGCACCAACGGCTTCATCGGTGAGTTCCTCGTCCTGCTGGGCACATTCAAGTCGGACCTGGGCGCGGCCGCCGGCAACCCTCACCTGACGATGGTGTTCGGCGCGTTCGCCACGCTGGGCGTCATCCTGGGCGCCGCGTACATGCTGTGGATGGTGCAGAAGGTGTTCTTCGGCGGCCTCACGCACCGCGAGAACCAGCACCTGACCGACATGAACCTGCGGGAGATGCTCACGGTGCTGCCCTTCATCATCCTCGTCGGAGTGATGGGCCTGATGCCGCAGCCGTTCCTCGACCGCATCGAGCCGTCCACTGGCCGCTTCCTCGCCCGCGCTCGCGTGGGCACCCCGGGAGCCACCGTGCAGGAGGACCAGGTGCGCGTGGAGGTGATGGCGCTGCCGGCCCACCCCACCGTGGCTGCTCCGAGCGCCCCCACCC